>JBEPWX010000079.1:4981-9598 GCA_041642235.1 Mariniphaga sp. | reverse complement strand
GCTGCTGTAATAATTAATGTAATAATTGAAATTTTTGCTGAATTTGGCGCTGTTGGTTCCCTGAAGCGTGGAAATTTTCCCTTGTTTTTTGCCGTCGAGGCTGGTAAAATATACTTCCCTGCGGAGCGGCGATTCGGCTGCAGCCTGGTAATAGAAAACCTGCTGGGAGGGATCGTAACCATAAAAATCGGTTACATCGAATTCCCCTTCGGTTAGCCGGCCCTGTTCAAATCCGAGTCGGTCGTAAAGGTAGAGATGTCTCCACCCGTCGCGTTCGCTGGATACAATAAACCGGCCATCTTCAAGATACATAAATGCATCGAGGAAATCCTCATCAACATAGCTTTCGTTTTTTTCGGTAAAAATTGGTTTCGATTCGCCGGTGTATGGGTTGGCATACAACACATCGAGCTGGTTTTGCCTGCGGTTAAAGCGCAATACAACCAGATCTTCAGAATCGGGTGTCCAGTTCAATCGTGGCACATAAATATCGGTATCGCTTCCAATATCAACTTTAGTAGTGAGTTTTGAATAAAGTTCGTAGCTCATTACCGAAACCGTTGAATTGGTTTCTCCTGCTTTGGGGTATTTGAAGGTTTCCTGGTGCGGATAAAGGGCATAATCTTCCCTGCGTGGGGTTTCTCCTGCATACATGGTCATGCTGTATTCCGGAACCTTTGTTTCATCGAAGCGGATAAAAGCCAGAAACTTACTGTCGGGCGACCACCAGAAGGCTTTATTAAAGCCAAATTCTTCTTCATATACCCAGTCGGGAGCACCATATATGATTTCATTTTCTTTTCCATCCCAGGTTATCTGAGTTTCATTTCCGAATTTCAGATTTTTAATAAAGAGATTGTTGTCGCGTACGAAAGCCACCCTGTCGCCATCGGGTGAAAAAGTAGCGAGTTGCTGCGCACCTTTATCCGACAGGGGGGTTAAATCTTCAGTAACTGAATTCCAGACATAATTTTCCGCAGTGTAGGAATGCCGGTAAATAGATTTTACATTGGTAGTTAATAGTATTTTTGTTTCATCGTCGCTAAGCTTATAATCGGAGAAATAGGAGAGGGGCGCCCTGTCAATTTTGGTAAGATCAAACAATACGTCTACTTGCTGGCCTGTTTTAAAGCTGTTTTTTACAATCCTTCTATTCTCTTCCAGAGTGGTATAATGTTCACCGTCGTTCATTGAACGCAATCCCTTTATGCTTTCGGGCTGAAAGGTCCCCCTGGTAAAAATATCCTGCAGTGTAATTTGTTGATTTGTCTGAGCATGCAAGGTGAATATCGCAAGCCATGCCAGTAAGGCCAAAATTGATTTTTTCATTTCTATATTTTTTCCGACTTTTTAACTGTTTAAAAAAACGTGAACGCTCAAAAATAAACAGAATTTAACTGCAATTGAAATTCACCCCGTTATAAAATAAGTTAAATTGCCTTTATAAGAATTAAAATCAAGCCATTTCATTGACTTTTATCAGTCTTCCTTCCATTGAAAAATCGGAAGTGGAAGTAATTTGAACATTTACAAACTGACCGGTAAGGCTTTCATCCTCTTCCGGGAAACGTACTATAAGTTTACCCTCTGTAAGTGCGGAAAGAAATCCGGGTTTTCGGTCGGCTCCACGCACCAGTACACGAAGGGTTTTACCCACCATACGTTGATTGGTTATGCGGTTTTTCTTTCGCAACTCCTCAGTCAGGATATGCAAACGTCTCTTTTTTTCTTCTTGTGTCACATCGTCGGCCCACCGGTTACTGGTTGCCCCGGGGCGTGGGGAATACATAGCTGTGTAGGACATGTTGAATCCGAATTCTTCCATGGCACGGCGAGTATTTTCAAACTGTTCTTCCGTTTCTCCGGTAAATCCTACAATGATGTCGGTAAACAGGGTGGCAGTTGGGAGAATACGTCGGATGGAATGGACAATCTGCCGGTATTTTTCCATGTTGTGTTTCCGGTTCATCCGGATTAATACTTTATCGTCGCCGCTTTGCATAGGCAGGTGAATTTGTTTGCCCAGAACGGGATATTGGGCAATCACTTCTATCACCTCATCGGTCATATCCCGTGGATGGGGAGAAGTAAAATATACCCAGAACTCTTTTTTTATCCGGTTCCCCAATTCACCCACTTGTCGTAATAGTTCAGGGAAAGGAATTTCTTCTCCTTTTTTATCCAGTCCGTAGGAATTTACATTTTGGCCAAGCAGGGTAATGGATTTGAAACCTTTCGACACCAGTTCGGCCAGTTCGGTAAGGATATCTTTCGAAGGCCTGCTAATTTCCCGACCACGGGTGTAGGGTACTGCACAAAAGGTGCAGAATTTGTCGCATCCATTCTGGATAGGTATAAATGCTTCAAAATCCGACTGGTATGATGGTTTTACATTCCAGAATTCTTCTATATTTTCATTATGCGGATCGATGCCCGGTTTAATGTGTGCAGGTGTTGTAACACCGTATCGGCTTATCATTTCAGGCAGTTGGGGAAGATCTTTCATCTGAAAAGTGATATCGAACAGTTTTAGAAATTTTTCATGGTCCCCGGGCAAAATGCAACCCGACAGAAAGGTAACCAGGTTTTTATTGTTTTTCCATTTGTTCCATTTATGGATTCTGGAATATACTTTATCTATGGCCTTTTGGCGTACAGAACATGCAAGGATACCAATCAGACCTGCTTCTTCTTCATTATCAGTCCATGTATACCCATTTTCATTTAAAACAGAAATTACCCGCTCACTGTCGGAGAGGTTCATCTGGCACCCCAGGGTTATTAAATGATATTTTAATTGATTTCCCATGGTTTGTTAATAGCGTTTAAAAATAAACTTCAGTATAAATATTTTGCACAGGAATTCCTTTTCCGGTAAGGATATCAAATGCCTGTTCTATCATTTGGTTGTTGCCGCACAGGAAGCATTGGGTTTCCGCTGCGATATTCTGGCTGGAAAGGTAATCGGTTACACGGCCATGGAAATGACCGTTTTTGTCGCCTGTAGTGCAAAGAACCACCCGATGGTTTTCAAAATGCTGATGATCGTAAGCTTCTCTTTTATAGCGAACGCCGTGTATCAGCCTGTAATTGAGGGTGGGATACGTGCGCACAAAACTGTGAAAGGGGCTGATTCCGGTACCAGTAGCTACAAAAAGGAAATCTTGTGAAGGAAATAACTTTGGCTGGAACCGGAAAAAACCAAATGGCCCGTCTACTTCCACCTGGTCACCAGGTTTCAGTTTTTTTAACTGCGGGGTGACCTTTCCGTCATTTACTTCCCGCACCAGTACTTCCAAAACATCCTCCTTTTCTCCGCTATATACTGTATATTCCCTTTGGTCAATGGTTCGTGGCCGGCGAATGATTACAAACTGGCCGGTTTGAAACGACAGGTTCTTTCGCTCCAGTTGAAGGATGAAAGTATGTTCTGTTAAAGGCCTGAGAGCAATTACTGTATGTAAATCCAATTTACTTATTTTTATTAAGGGGACAAAAATACAAAATTATCCTTTTTTCTCTATGCTAAACAGAAAAATGGCCTTGGAATTTTGTAGTTATTAAAAGTACTCAGTTAGATGCTTGTTTTACTTACTTAATTCTTAAATTAACGTTCAGCTTTTTAATTTTAATGATATATTTTATTCCTGGATTGCCGGACAGGTACTATACTAATGAAAGCATTAAAAAAGTTCATAAACATTTAGACATACTTTTCCCGACAAAACATATAAAAAGAAGGAACCCATTCGGATTCCTTCTTTTTATGATGAACTATTTTTAAATTTTTGATTTTAATTCTTATCGAAAATTCCCTGGTTAAATAGTTTAACTAAAGGTTATAATGAATCTCCAAAATCCTGTTTGAATTTTGCCATCAGTTTTTCAGGCCAGTCTGTTTTTGCTTTCAATCGTCCCATAAAGAAACGCAACAGGGGCGGTTCTTCTACCCATTCGAGTCCACCTACTAAATTCCGGTTCTCGAAGAGCCATTTTACCCGGTCAATCATAAACATGGTTTGAGAAAGGGTAAATACACGCCTCGGGAAAGCAAGCCGAAGCAATTCCACATCAGCAAGAATATCGTTGCCGTTTTCATCACGAACGCTGGAAATGGAACCACGTTCCATTCCGCGGATTCCTGAAATAATAAAAAGCGCTGAGGCCAATGCCCCGGCAGGATAATCCTGTTGTGGAACATGAGACAAAAATCCTTTTGCATCAATGTGACAACCCAACGCTCCGGGAGGGGTTATAACGGGTATTCCTGCTTCATCGAGCTGGTTTACGGCGTACGCTATAAATGATGGCGACTGGCTGATAACTGTTTCGTCACAGGTTTCGATTATCCCTACGGCCATTGCTTCAATTTCGCGTACCGACATTCCTCCGTATGTTAGAAATCCTTCATAAAGAACCAGTAAGTCACGCATTTTCAGGTAAAGGTCCTTGCTGTCGGTAACTATCCCGCCGCCGCGGGTGGAGCTTACTTTCCTGCTCGAGAAATAGATCAGATCAGAATAGCTGCACATTTCCAACAGGATGTCTTTTATTTCTGTATTTTTAAATTCCTCTTCGCGTTGTTTAATGAAATACGCATTTTCTCCAATTAAGCTG
>JBEPWX010000079.1:1471-4971 GCA_041642235.1 Mariniphaga sp. | reverse complement strand
TGGCATCGAGCACCATCATTGTATCGTTTTCATCGCAAATCCTTTTTACATCACGCATATTTTGCATCGAGAAGGGCTGGCCGCCAATCAGGTTTGTTGATGCTTCCATACGTACAAATGGGACACGTTCCTTTCCGTATTCTTTAAAAACGGCCTTTAATTTGTCTATATCGATATTCCCCTTGAAAGGCTTGTTGCTCTTAATTTCCAGGGCATCGTCGGCATAAATTTCGAGTACTTTTCCCCCATTAAGTTCCATATGTTCCTTAGTGGTGGTGAAATGGTAGTTCATTGGAATAACATCACCTTTTTTAATGAAAGCCTGCGACACGATGTTTTCGGCTGCACGGCCCTGGTGGGTAGGCAATACATAATGTTTGCCAAATACATCGCGAAGTGCAGATTCCATCCGGTAAAAACTTTGCGATCCGGCATATGCATCATCGGCCTGAAGCATTGAAGAAACCTGGTTGTCGCTCATGGCATTTGTCCCCGAATCGGTAAGCATATCAAGGAATACATCTTTGGTATTCAGCAAAAAGGTATTAAAGCCTGCTTCTTCCATGGCCTCTTTTCGCTCTTCAATAGGTTTCAGGAATAGCTTTTGAACGATTCGTACTTTATGCAGCTCAACGGGTATGTTTTGGCCGCTGTAAAACCGGATGGCATTTTGATCTGTCATATTAAGTTGATTTATAATTACAATATTAAAAATTTGGATGCATATAAATAATAAATTGAAGCTGTGCAAAAATAAGAAAAGAGTTTATAATATGAAGAGAAATTTAAATTTTAAGGACTCATAAGCTTAGGAATCTATAAAAAGTGTTACAATTTCGATGCTGAATTTTTGTTGTTATTAGGAAAATTATAACCCAATATAAACTAATTTCAGAATTTTTTCAAGCCAGAGGGCATCGGTATCATCAAAAGCACCTTTTTCTTTGCTGTCGACATCAAGTACTCCTATGATTTCTCCTTCACGGTTTTTCAAGGGTAGTACGATTTCAGAACTGGAGCGTGAATCACAGGCGATATGACCTGGAAACTGATGTACATCAGGTACTATTATGGTTTCGTTTTTATTAAAGGCAGCCCAGCATACCCCTTTGTTTTTTTCAAGTATCTGACATGCCGGTGGTCCCTGATACATCTGTACAGTCATCTCACCGTTCTCCATCATGTAATAGCCTGTCCAGAAATAGGTATCCATTTTATGATGCAACACCGCAATTATTGTAGCCATTCTCGCATTTACACTCCTGCTTTTCAGAATAAGTTCTTTAAGCTGCATATAAATTCTTGAATACCTGCCTTCTTTTTTATTTTGTTCCATTTTTAATAATATTTTTTTTCAATCTGTGAAAAAACAAAAAATCATTATTTTAGATGAACTAAAATTAGAAAATTATGCAAAGAATTATTGATGACCAAAAGGAGAAAACATGGGGAATGCTGACACACCTGCTGGGGCTTTCCATTTTAATTGGTATTCCGTTTGGAAATGTTGTGGGCCCACTCATCATTTATCTGGTTAAGAAAGATGAATATGAATTTGTCAGGGAACAGGGGAGGGAAGTTCTAAATTTTCAAATTACCTGGTCCCTTATATTTATTATTTCAGCAATTCTTATAGTCCTTGGAATTGGTATTTTGATGCTGATTGCGTTTGGAGTAGCCTGGCTGGTGCTGGTTATTGTAGGAACAGTAACAGCCAGTAACGGAAATTCTTACCACTATCCTTTTACTATAGAATTCTTAAAAAAGGAGAATTTTTAATTTTTTAAATTTTATTACATTTCCTGCTGTAATAAGGTCAGGCAGAAAATCAAAGTCTGTGTTCAGCATATGTAATAACAGGTTGTTTCCCCCGATTCAGCAATTAACTGTTTAGCAACCTCATTATATTTGCTTATTTTTGCGACCTGAATTAAAAATTGAGCAATGGCGCAAAAACCATCTATCCCAAAAGGAACCCGTGATTTTTTACCTTCCGAAGTGGTAAAACGAAATTATATTTTCGATACCATAAGGGATGTTTTCCGATTGTATGGCTTTCAGCCTATTGAAACCCCGGCTATGGAAAATCTTTCCACTTTAATGGGAAAATACGGAGAAGAAGGGGATAAGCTTTTGTTTAAGATTTTGAATTCCGGCGACTTTGTCTTAAAAGTTCCGGAAAATGTTTTGAATGAAAAAGATTCAGGCAAACTTACTTCCTATATTTCGGAAAAAGGTTTACGTTACGATTTGACTGTGCCCTTTGCACGATTTGTAGTGCAATACCGTAATGAGTTAACTTTTCCGTTCAGACGATATCAGATTCAGCCGGTCTGGCGTGCCGACAGGCCTCAGAAGGGACGCTACCGGGAATTCTACCAGTGCGATGTGGATGTAGTAGGCAGCGATAGTTTGGTCAATGAAGCAGAGCTCATACAGATTGTTGATGATGTGTTCAGCAGGTTAAAAATAAATACTTTGGTGAAAGTAAATAACCGAAAGATTCTTTCCGGAATTGCTGAAAATATTGGCGAATATAATCGGCTTACCGATATTACTGTAGCTATTGACAAATTAGATAAGATTGGGCATGATAAGGTAAATCGTGAGTTGGCAGAAAAAGGGGTGTCAGAGAATGCCATTAAAAAATTACAGCCGATTTTTGCTTTGAGTGGCAGTACTTCCGAAAAGTTAGCGCAACTTGAATCAATTCTTTCTGATTCTGAAACCGGGATGAAAGGCATATTTGAGCTAAAAACATTCTTTGACTATATTAAACAGATGGAACTTGGAACTCAGGTGGAACTGGATCTTACACTTGCACGTGGGCTAAATTACTATACCGGTGCAATTATTGAGGTTAAAACTACCGATATGGAGATGGGAAGTATTTGTGGTGGTGGGCGTTATGATGATCTGACAGGTATTTTTGGATTGCCTGGTGTTTCGGGTGTGGGCATTTCTTTCGGTGCCGAACGAATTTATGATGTGCTGGAGTATCTAAATCTTTATCCAAAAGAATCTTCCGAAACTACACGTTTAATGTTTGTCAATTTCGGAGAAAGGGAGGAGATGTATTGCTTACCACTGCTGACAAAATTACGTAAGGCAGGAATTAACTCCGAAATTTACCCTGATAAAGCTAAAATGAAGAAACAAATGACATATGCAAATAAAAAGAATATTCTTTTTGTTGTGCTGGCCGGAGAATCGGAAATGAAATCTGGAAAATTTACTTTAAAAAGAATGGAAACAGGTGAGCAACATATTGTAACTGCCGAAGAACTTGTAACTCTTGTTTCAAACAGCAAGCCGGAATAGAGTGTCCTATGCACAGAAGATGAAAATCACACATTTTTTTGGGAACTAAAAAAACCGGAAGTAAACTCCCGGCTTTTTTATGTCGATTTTTTGAAACGTTTTCTGGCAGAATGAATAAAATTCTGAGCAATAGCCATCAGATAGATTCTGTCTCTACTACTTTCGATAGGATATCGGCA
>JBEPWX010000079.1:0-1461 GCA_041642235.1 Mariniphaga sp. | reverse complement strand
GGCATAAGGAAGCACCAAAAATGTTTTTCCTTCGAAGTCGATTTCCGTCCCTGAAAATTTTTTGTAGAGAACATGATCTCCCGGTGCTACTTCTGCATTTTCAATATTGCTAACGGCAATAACTTTGGCAACTGATTGCTGTTCTTTTGCAGAATCGGGAATAATAATCCCGGCAGCAGTTTTCTGTTCTGATGCATCTTCGGTTAATTCCAACAGAACATTTTGATTAATTGGCTGTAACTCTTTCATTTTTCATTCTTTAATTAAACGTTTAACATTAATTTGAAGTTAATAAATATTTGCTAATATTGTCTTTAAACATTTGTTTGGTAGCTTCTTTTGAGTTTGCAATCCCAGGAATCATTGTGGGCTTACCTTCTGCAGGTATGTACAAAAAGGCAGGAATACTGCGAATGCCAAAAACGGCTGCAAGTTCCTTTTCAACCTCAGTGTCAATTTTATACACATTAATTTCACTGGCATATTCATGTGAAATTTCATCTAAAATAGGAGAAGCGATTTTACATGGCCCACACCAGTCGGCATAAAAATCAATTATCGCTGGCTTATCACCTTTGAAATTCCACTCCTCGGGAGAATTTTCATAATCCCAAACTTTCTTCAGGAATACATCTTTGGTAAGATTGATTGTACCCCCGTCAGCCGATACTTTTTCGGAAACCGTTTGAGCTGGTGCTGAAGTATCCTCCAGATTTTCATGGCTGCTGTTAGTTCCTTTACCTGCACAGCTTTGAATAATAAAAACTGCCAATACTAAAATAATTGCGAACTTTTTCATCATTATTTAATTTTAATTTATTCCGAGTAATGTATTTATTCTTGTTTTATCAAATCCTACAATAATCTGTCCGTTTATATCAGTTTGTGGAACACCCTGCTGCCCGCTCCGCCGAACCATCTCTTCCGCTGATTTTTGATCTTTTGAAACATCTATCTCCCGGTAGAGGATGCCGTTTTCCTGAAAATGTCTCTTGATGGTATTACACCAGGAACAGGTAGGAGTAGTATATACTATTACGTTTTTCTGAACCCTCTCCTTTCCATTTGATGGTAGTATTACTGACGATTTGTCGAAAATGGCAGCAAATTGTTCCGGTTGATGACATCCTTTCACTATATTTCGAAGGTTTCCCTTTTCAAAATGCAATAATGTCGGCACGCTTGTCACATTATAGGCAGGATGGATATCACTGACCTGATTTACATCTGCTATGCAAAGAACATCATTTTCATTCGCCTTCACACCGGCTTTCTGAAAATTATCGGCTGCACAGTCGCTTTGGACTGAACCTGATTTATATAATAAAAGCCAGACATTTTTATTAGGTTCTGTCGTTGCTTTCAATTCGTTTAAAGATTCAATTTTTTTCATACCATCATCTGTAATTTTTTTAAGTAACATTTTATAACTGCAAATGTATATAATTATTTAAATATATT
>JBEPWX010000078.1:0-9621 GCA_041642235.1 Mariniphaga sp. | reverse complement strand
GTGACACCTGAACTGGTTTTTCAAGGTGTACAATACCCAACGTTTTTTTCATTTCCTGCGCAAACGATGCACAATCGGTACACCGTGAGAGGTGCACCCCCATTTCCTGCATTTCTTTCTCCGGTAAATCACCTTCGATATAAAATATTAGTTTTTTATGAATCGTTTTACATTTCATTAAATGTTTGTTTTTAATTATGACACATAACAGAAAAAATTCTTTCGCTCAAATACAACTTTTTTTATAACACATGTATAATTTTTTCTGAAGGTTCTTCTTAGCCCGATGAATAAGTGACTCTACAGAAGAAACCGACAAATTCATTATTTCTGCAATTTCCTTGTTGCCCAAATCTTCATATTTGCTTAAAGTGATTGCCACCTGTTGATTTTTTGGCAAAGAATCCAAAGCTTCATGCAACAACACGGACCGCTGCCTGTTTTCAAAATCTTGTTCAGGATTTTCTGTATTACCTGAAGCGATCTGGTTCGTTTTTAACACTGTATCTTTAATTTTATCATCGAATGATTGTAATCTTGTATGCTTCTTATTGTCGCGAATAAAATTAAGAGACCTGTTAACGGCAATACGATACAACCAGGTTGATATTTTCGATTTTCCCCTAAATTTATGAACCGAACGGAAGACTTCAATAAAAACTTCCTGGGCAACATCTTCCGCATCTTCTACAGAATGAAGCAAACCAAAGCAGGTATTCACCACCAATTGATGGTGCTTTTCAACAAACTCCCTAAAAGCCGTTTCATCTCTCCGGATTAAACCTTGTATAATATCGTCCTCTCCCATCCAATCTTTTGTTCACTGAAGTTAGGAATAAGACACGATGATTAAAAAATTCCTGCGCAATTTTTTTAAAGGTAGATGGAATAAATCCTTAACTATTTCTAATAGAGAGCATCAATTCGTTTCCCACGATAAGAAAATCGTTCTGACATAAGATTTAAAATTTCATTGGCAGTGCTTTCTATTGGTTTGTTGGTGACTGTCAATACAGAAAAACCACCTCTTTCAAATACAAACATGGCATGTTTAATTTCTTCTTTCACTGTATTTTCATCAACATACAATCTGTTTTCATGATTGTTCCAGCTTTGCATTCTTTTTTTTCTGTGAGAAATAAGCTGGGCCAGACCAATATGTAATCCAAAAACCCGTTTAGGGTCAACTTTGAAAAGTTCAACAGGAGGTTGTATCCCCTTTACCAGTGGAACATTGGCAATCTTCCAGCCAAACATTGCAAGATAAACACTAAGGGGTGTTTTTCCTACTCTGGAAACTCCAGTAAGTATGATTTCAGCATTTTGAAGGCGTTCATGCCCCATTCCATCATCGTGTGAGAGTGTAAATTCTATTGCTTCAATACGCTCGAAATATTCCTGATTAGTTTTACGGTAAAGCCCCGGGTGCTGCAACGGCTTAATGTCTAATTGCTCGTTGAGATAAGCAGCCAGATCACCCATAACATCTATACATCGTACCCCATTCAACTGGCATAACTTATTTAATTTTTGCCGAAGTTCCGGATCAACCATAGTATGAGCTATCAGCGCATTATCCGGGTTAGCTTGCTCCACTACTTTCTTTATCTTCTTCTCGTTATCAATTCCAGGATGAATTATAACAGGAATTTTATTATCCGGATATTGGATAAGCAGCGATTGAACCATATGATTACCTGCAAGCCCGCGCCCGCCGGAAACAACATAAATAGGTGGAGGCAACTTTGATTTCTTTTTGTTCATGACAGATATTTATAGTATAACAAATACTAAATGCCGTGGTTTTATTTTACTTCTGGATTGACTTCTAATAAAAAATAAGCTCTGTCATTTTTTCTACCTTCATAGAAAAAAATATGTATTTCTTCAAAATTTCTCCACAAAATAAAGAATTGAACAGAAATAAAACAGTTGTTTCCTAAGGCAATAGCTTCATAGTATATTTAGCCATCTTCTCAACCTCGTTCCTTGAAAAAGGATCGGCATGATAACGGTTTTTCAGGTATAAATCCAATTGGTCGAGGTAAAAATCACTGGCAGGTATGCCACTTGTTCCGGTAGGTATAACCGTTTTTGATTCATCCCAATCAGCCAGATCATAAATATGACGATGTGATGCCCCATGATTTACTTTATATAAATTGGTATAAGAATAGGAATAAGGAGTAACAGTATGGTAACTGCCAGGAACTCCATAAGGACCACGATTCAGTTTTAAAGCTTTATTTAAAAGCTTAACGACACCCAGCGGGTGACTTAATGTTAAAGTATGTAATTTGCCCCAGTTCCAATCTTCTACAATAGGTCCTATCTGTTCGGAGAGTTCTTCAACAGTTTCGTAAAATGCTTTATTAACAATATCATTCCATGTTTCTGATGCAGAGGTTCTTTTGTCATCAATCCAGTCGGAACTATCAGATATAATGATATGTTCCATTAGATTTTCAACCATAATGCGTGTTCCCATAAAGGATTGAAACAAATCCTGCGGCAATTCATCCTCTACCAGGTTTTCAGCTACTTTGCGATACAAAACCTCAAAAATTGCAGCTGCCTGACTTTCACGGCTGAGGACATAATCCCATTCCTCTAATTTTTCCAAAGCAGCCTTTTGTGGTTCGCTATTTCCTGAATCGAGAGCTTTGAGAAAAATAGGAACAAATCGTTCAGCTTTTTTCGATTTAAAATCATTGTGCATGTTCACAAAATCTTCTACATCATGCTTTTCAGTTTCCTCAAGCATTTCGCGAATCCGGTCTATTCGATCGGGGATTGAATACCAAGTCCCGATATGATAAGGGTAATCGTCGGGGGCTGTTTTATTGTTGGCCGAAGATACATAGCCACGCTCCGGATTGTATTCAAAAGGTAAATCTTCGAATGGCAAAAAACCTTTCCAATCGTAAAGACTGGTATCACCCGGATGAATTCTTATTCCCTGCCCCAGGCGCAAAGGTACTCCTGCAGAAGCCTGAAGCCCTATATTACCCGATACATCGGCATACACAATATTTTGGCTTACCGATTTAAAAGTTTTCACCGCATTTCGAAAATCACTCCAGTTTGCAGCCCTGTTTAACAGGTAAACAGTCCGAAGCTCATCGCTCTTTTCATTTCCCATCCATCGAATGGAGAGTGTAGTTTCCTTTTCATTTTTAAACCGGTTTATAATGGGACCCCGATGCGTATATTTCAATGAGAAAATTTTATCTTCACCTTCTTTCGTAGCAATAACCTCATCCTTAATAAGGAGATTGACCCATTTTCCATCAAGCAGGTATTTTGTAGAATCTTCATTTAATGTTTCAGCATAAAAATCAATATCATCTACTGTAACATTGGTCATTCCCCAAGCTACAGAATCGTTATGACCGCAAATAATAAACGGCTGTCCTGGCAGTACAAGACCGGTAACATTCAGATTTCCTCTGATTTCCTGGTGCATCTGGTACCATATGCCGGGTGCAAACAATCCCAGATGCATATCATTTGCCAGCAGTGGTTTGCCCGTTTTACTTTTCTTCCCTGAGACGGCCCAGTTGTTGCTTCCAAAAAATACCTGGGCACCCAACTTTTCAAGTTTCCTATTGGCCGACAACAAGTTATCCCCAATATGAATTTCAGATGAAAAACCAGGAAAAACAGAAATAGAATGAACTTGAGCGTCAGGCACCAATTCCTGAATCTGTCCCGGAGAAACTTCACGTGCAATGCGGTGCAGCAATATTTCAGGCTCCCAGCCGGAAGCCAGGTCCCATGACATATACCCAATTAGATTGATAGAATGAACCGGTTGCCAGTTTTCAGGTTTGTAACGAAGAATTTTAAATTCAGGAGGAAGGGGATAGTGGTCTATATAATAATTAATGCCGGCTGAAAATGCCTCAAGTGCAGCAAGGATATCAGGCGATGACTGAGCCAATACTTTTTCTGATTTTTCCTGAATTCGCAAAGCACGCATGAGTAAGTCGGTATTCACCTGATCATCCCCCAGAATTTCAGAAAGCCTGCCCTGAGTAACCCGGCGAAGTAAATCCATTTGCCAAAGTCGGTCCTGCGCCATGGCAAAACCTACAGCCCGGTATAAATCAGTTTCATTTTCAGCGAAAATATGCGGAATAGCAAATGAATCCCTTAGTAAATTAACTTCATTTATTAATCCCGGAATACTGACATTTTCAGAATAATCGGGAAGTGAAGCTGTACGAATTTGATTAAGTAAAAATAAACCGGCAATTAAAGCAATTAACAAAATCGAGGCGGCTACCAGAAGAACTCGTTTAACTATCTTCATTTTTTAAAGGTTTAAATTCAAAAAAATAAAGTGAAAGAATTCGTATTTAATTCGAAATAATTCTACTTTTAAATCCTATAAAATTAAAAATCAATTCGGTAATTATGAAACACCTTACATTACTTTTTATTCTGAGCATCTTTTCATTTGCAGTAATTGCACAAGAAGCCGAAAAAATTACTGGTATTTGGTGGAATGATGAAAAAACCACAAAGATTAAGGTAGAAAAAAAAGATGGAAAATTTATTGGAACAATTGTATATATTATTCCCGAAAAATATGAAAACGGGCAACCTCCAAAAGATGAAAAAAACCCTGAGGAGAGGCTGCGCAACCGTTCGCTGATTGGATTACAAATTTTAAGTAATTTTGAATACGATTCAAAAAAGAATGAGTGGAACAACGGCAAGATATACGATCCAAAGTCTGGAAATACTTACGACTGTTATGCCTGGCTTGAAAATAACAATCTGCTGAAATTGAAAGGTTTTGTTGCCGGCATCCGTTTTCTGGGTCGCAGCTCCGAATGGTACCGTACTAAATTATAACTGTTTTTCACTTATCATTAAATAGGTATTCTTTTAAAAATCAATACGATTTCTGAACCTCCAGTCCAATATCTTCAACCTTTTTGGCGATGGAATCAAGTTCTCCGGGGGAAATTTTTTCAAGTGTATCAACAGGTGTATCCCGGGCTATGGTATATATCATAACCCGTTCAGGTTTGATTTTTTGAAGCAGCTTCAGCCAGGCTTCAATTTCCTTATCGGTGGAATTATTAACTGTTTGCCCCTTAAAGCTTCCTTTCACAAATAGTGTTTGAATAACTACTTTACTTTTAAAACGCACAAGTTGGTCAACCACTTTTTGCAGGTTAAAGTTTCCTCTGGGGCAGTCGAGCAATTCAACCGTATCCTCAAAGGCTGAATCAAGCTTCTGGATGTTGTCCTCCACCTTTAGCAACACATTAAATACCTCAGGCTTATGAAGCATAGTTGCATTTGACAAAACTGCTATACGGGCACCGGGAGTCAGTTCATTACGTAACTCAATAGTATCATCAATAATGCCTGCAAAATCGGGATGAAGGGTAGGCTCTCCATTACCGGCAAAAGTAATGACATCGGGTAGTATGCTTTCAGCAACCATTTCGATAAGTTTCTGCTTTAGCTTTAGCCTGACCTCCTTTCGTGAAGGAAGAACAGCCTTTCCCGTATAGGTTTTGGGTGTGAAGCCGCATTCGCAGTATATACAATCGAATGTACACACTTTAACATCAACCGGCAGCAGGTTCACACCCAAAGAAACTCCCAATCGCCGGCTTTTTACCGGGCCAAAAATAATTTCATCGAAAAGGAAAGTAGCCATAAAAAAAGATTGTCATTCCAAAATAAAACAGAGTATTAAGCCCATTGAGAAGAAATGAATTAAAAAATGATTCTACATTCTGCCATTATAAACCTTTTCCCCCGCTAGCCACGTACTTCCAATTTTTGCCTCCAACACTTCAGTGGGTGCAGCAGACATCAAATCAATATCAAGCATAATAAAATCTGCATATTTACCAGGCTCCAGGCTACCTTTCTCATTTTCTTCGAAGGAAGCTTTGGCAGCCCAGATGGTCATGGAGCGAAGTGCTTGTTGGCGCGTCAGGCCTTCCTCCGGATGCCAGCCACCTCTGGGTAAACCATTGTGATCGGTTCGGAATACAGAAGCATAAAAAGTAAACAGCGGATTAATATGCTCTACCGGAAAATCTGTACCGTTAGGAAGCCAGCCGTTTTGCTGCAGCAATGACTGATAAGCATAAGCACCTGCAATTCGATCCTTTCCAAGTCTTTCGCCTGCCCAATTCATATCCGAGGTACAATGGGTGGCCTGGATAGATGGGATTACTGAATAAGCGCCAAATTTTTCAAAATCATCAGGATGAATAGTTTGCGAATGTTCTATGCGCCATCTTCGATCATTTTTTCCTTTAAGAAATTTTGCATAGGTATCGAGCACCAGACGATTGCCTCCGTCGCCTATAGCATGGGTAGCAACAATAAAATTGTTATCGTAGGCTAATTGACAAATTTTATCGTAATACTCCTGTGGTTTAATTTGTAATCCTTTATTACCGGCATCATCAGAATAATCCTCCAGCAACAATGCTCCCCTGGACCCAAGGGCACCATCGGCAAAAATTTTAATCGTGTTTACTACAAGACGTTCATTTTTTTTATGCCCATTTTTAACAAAAAAGTCAAAATTTTCTTCAACAGGATTAAGCATAGCATTTATCCGCATTTTTAGCGCATCCTGCTTCTGCATTTCTTCTATGAGTAAAATAGTATTTTTATCAAGACCGCAATCAGTTACAGATGTGAGACCGACAGCAAAACAATTCTGCTGTGCTTCCAGGAGGCCTAATTTTTGCTGCTTCTCTGTAATCGGTGGAATGAGCCTTGAAACCAAACCCATGGCATTGTCAATTAAAATCCCGGTTGGTTGTCCGTTTTTGATTTCCACTAAACCACCTGTCACTTCTGTTTCTGAAGTTATCCCGGCAAGCTCAAGTGCCCTGGAATTACACCATCCGGCGTGTCCATCCACACGGACAAGGTAAACAGGAATATCCGGAAACAACTCATCGAGCCGGGTTTTATCGGGAAATTCTGTTAATTCCCAATCATTTTGGTCCCAGCTGCGGCCCAACAACCAATTTCCTTTAAACTTTTTGTTATGTTCCAATAAAACCTTATAAACATCTTCAGGTGATATTGTGCCCCGCAAGTCGGCGTATTGCATCAGGTTCTGTCCATAACCGTTGAAGTGACAATGGGCATCATTAAACCCCGGATATACGAATTTTCCTTCAGCATTCACAACTCTTTCGCTCGAGAATTTTTCCAGAATTTCTTCGCTGGTACCGGTAGCGATAATCTTCCCATCACCCACAGCAAAACTTTCTACCTGCATAAAATCTTCATCCAGGGTATAAACCGTGGCATTGATAATAATCAAATCTGCCGGTTGGCTTGAGGTGCATGAATTCATTATTAAAACTAAAAATAATATATAAATCTTGTATAATCTCATCCTTAATCGATTTTTGAAATAGATGAATAGCAAAGATAACGGGATTTTGCAAAAACAAAATGCTTTATAAATATCAGATCTTTATCTCAGATTGTATTGACATATAATAACCTTCCTGTTGATATATACAATTAATAAAGCAAAATCAAATAAGTTAAACAGTTTTCCGAGTTATTTTTTATACTTTAGCACGTTGATTAAAAAGACGGAATTTACATGTTTACATTAGGCATTTTTACCACACATTTACCTTACATCGCTATAGTGGTGTTCTATGCTTTTTTTTGGGTTATCGGTGTAAACAAAGCATCTTCAGGAGAAATAAAATTTGGGGAAAGTAAATTTTATACTGAAATTCAAAATGCAGAAATAATTGTTGAACCCATTCAGGGAAAGTCATGTGATTCTCAAAATTTCTTTAATATAGGGTTTATACCACCTGATCGGAATGAACTATTTACAGCATTTCAAAAACTCAAACACAAGGGCTATTACCTCATAAATCACTGGCAACATAAGTCTTATACTGTTTTTTTTAGCCGTCCTCCGCCAATTATTTCTTATGCTTAAATTACAACAGGATTAAACAAAAAACTGCCTCATTGGTTTTTTGCATTTAAACAGCCTGTTCATTTTCATCGTTTTTCATATATATTTTTTCAGAAAGAAATTAATTATGGTAGGTCTTACAGGGATCAGTTACAAAACTTCACCGGTTGATGTAAGAGAACAGTTTTCACTTTCGAAGGAGGAAATTCTTCCATTTTCAGAGCTTTTGCAAAAAGAAACCGATATCTCGGAGGTGGTTGTTTTATCAACCTGCAACCGCACAGAAATTTATTTTTCACAGGATAAATATGATTTCCCATTAGTTGCTAAACTGGTTTATAAAACGCTTAAGCATTTCAAAGGAATAGAAAATAAATACTGGCATTCTTTTTACAGCTATACAGGCGACGAAGCGGTCAGGCATTTGTTTGAAGTAGCTTCAGGTATCGATTCAATGATTATTGGGGAGGATCAAATTATTGGTCAGATAAAGGATGCCTACATGTATTGCACAGAGGCTGCTTTAACCGATGCAGTCCTCATGCGCCTGTTTCAAAAATCATTTGAAGCCGGTAAACGGGTGCGCACCGAAACACAAATAAAAATGGGGACCACTTCAATTAGCAGTGCTGCAGTTCAAAAATGTACCAGGCTTTTTGAAAATCTTTCAGAAAAACGGGTACTACTTATTGGTGCCGGGGAAACAGGAGGTTTGGTTTTACAAAACTTCAACAAAAATGGAAATCCAAAACTTACTGTTACCAACCGAACTCAGGAAAAGGCCGAGAAACTGGCAAAAAGGCATAATTGTACATTACTCCCATTCGATCAGGTGGATAACCACCTTTATCTCTACGATATTATTATTGTCGCAACAGGTTCTCCTTACCCTTTGGTAACTGCTGAAATGATTAAAAAATCATTAAAAAACAGAAATGGCAAAAATCAGGTTCTCTTCGATATTTCAGTTCCGCGAAATATTGAGGAAAACATTGAAAAATTGGATGCTGTAGAACTTTTTACAATCGATGATTTAAAGGAAGTAGTGAATACAAATATGGATAAACGCAAGGAATGCGTAACTGCTGCTGATAAAATTATTGATGAAATAGTTGATGACTTCAGTGAATGGATGGCTAGCCGATCCTTAAGACCTGCTATTAAAGCTATTACTTATAACATGCTGAAGGTTACAAAGGATGAACTTTCAGGTTATAAAGTTGGTTCGGAAGAGACACAACTGGCCATTAATGAATTTTCAAAACATCTGACTCAAAAATATACCAGGCTTTTTATAAAAAATCTGAAAGAGATGACTTCAAACGGTAAAAAAACAGATTCTCTGAAACTGGTAAATGAACTTTTTAATATTAGTGACTAATAATCTTTTATATGGATAAAAAACCGCTGCGCATCGGAACAAGAGGCAGCCAATTAGCTTTATACCAGGCAGAACTTACTAAAAAAAACCTGCTGGAAAAGATCCCGGGAATAAATGTTGAAATAGTTGTCATTCAAACTAAAGGAGACAAAATCCTGGATGTTTCCCTGTCAAAAATAGGTGACAAAGGCTTATTTACAAAAGAAATTGAAGTTGCTCTCATAGAGAAAAAAGTTGACATTGCCGTTCATAGACTTAAAGATCTTCCCACGAAACTTCATGAGCGCATAAA
>JBEPWX010000077.1:0-9755 GCA_041642235.1 Mariniphaga sp. | reverse complement strand
ACGGGAACAGGCAGAAAAAGTGGTTAGTAAAATTGAAGAAGCAAGGGATAATGTTGTCCGGAAAACCGATGAGATTGAACGAAAGGTAACCATAAAAGTGAACGAATTAAAACAGGAAGCCCTTAATCAGGCAGAAGCTACAAGAAAAACCGCAGCAACAGCAGCCTGGTGGTTTTTTATTGCAGCAGTGGTTTCAGCTGGAGCATCAGCCCTGGGAGGTATCTTAGCTTTTACATTCTAATCCCTGCAAATAATTATTCCAGCGACAAAGCAGAGATTTAAAATATATTATGAAAAACGTATTTCAATAGTATTAAAAGATCCAGATAAAGGCCGGAAACAGCAAATTGCAGAAAAATCATGCAGATTGTTTCCGGTTTTTTATTTCTTTAATAAATCAGGTATTCCATGGTATCTTTTGTATCATTGGATTTTTTATGTATATTTTTGAGGTAAAAGATTTTGATTAACTGCAGGTTTATATAACCATGAAAAATTACAACAATGAAGATACTGATAATTACAGATATCCAAATCGATTTTATTCCCGGGGGCGCTTTGGCGGTTCCTGAAGGGGATAAAATCATACCGGTGATTAATAAACTTCAGGAAAAATTTGATTTGGTGATAGCTACCCAGGATTGGCATCCTGGAAATCATATTAGTTTTGCCTCCAATCATGAAAATAAGAAACCGTTTGATACAATTGAATGGCAGGAAATGGAGCAGGTCTTATGGCCCAACCACTGTGTTCAGAATACGCATGGTGCTGATTTCCATCCTCAATTGGAGATGAAAAAAGTGGAAGCTATTTTCAGAAAAGGCATGGATTGGAGAATTGACAGCTACAGTGGTTTCTATGATAACGGCCATAAAAAAAATACAGGGCTTGCAGGCTATTTACGCGAACGAAATGCAGTGGAACTTTATTTCTGCGGATTGGCAGCCGATTTCTGTGTTTACTACTCAATTAAAGATGCCCTTAAGGAAGGATTTTCTGCAACATTGATTGAAGATGCCACTAAACCTATTAATCAGGAGAATTTTGAAAACATAAAGAAAGAAATTACAGAAAAAGGCTGTAAGATTATCAACAGCGAAACTATTTAATTCCTTTTTTATTTTTCTTTTCATATATTGTTATCAATCAGCTGGTCTAAATATAAAAGCACCTGCGATTAAATCTGTTGAATATTTCCTACAGTGTGACATTGTTTCCCCATATTTTTTTATAATAATCCTAAGATTGAAACAGCATAATCAATTATTTTTAAATTACTGTATTTACCACTGCTAAACCAAGGTATACAGTCTAACTGTAATTCTTAAAACAGGTAATATTTATAAAGAACCCCACTTCATTTTACATTAATACCTGAATGATATTCTATGCTGGCACATATATGGCTATTTATCTAAAAACTATTTATCATGAAAAGATTAGAAGGAAAAGTAGCAGTTGTTACAGGCGGAGCGCTCGGAATTGGAAAAGCCACTTGCATTGCGCTGGCTAATGAAGGGGCAAAAGTTGCGATAACCGATATTCTGGAAGAGAAGGGGAAAAAACTGGAGAAAAAAATTACCTCGAATGACAACACTGCCCGGTATTGGAACCTGGATGTTGCCAGTGAGAGCAACGTAAGGAAAGTTTTTGCTGAAATAAAAGAAGAATTTGGCAAAATTGATGTTCTTGTAAATAACGCAGGCATTTCTGGAGTAAATAAACCAACACATGAAATTACTGAAGAAGAATGGGACAATGTAATGAGCATTAATGTTAAAGGAGTATTCCTTTGCACTAAACATGTTATTCTCTACATGCGTGAAAACAATGGCGGAAGCATCATCAATCTATCTTCCATTTATGGTATAATAGGTGCACCCGATATCCCCCCTTATCATGCATCTAAAGGAGCAGTACGATTAATGACCAAAACCGATGCTTTGAATTATGCCTCAGATAACATACGGGTAAATTCGGTCCATCCCGGATTCATATGGACACCTTTGGTAGAGGCTATGGGCAAAGAATCGGAAGAAGGTCTTGAGGAATTCAGGAAAAACCTCAACAGCATGCATCCAATCGGTCACGTAGGTGAACCTGAAGATATTGCTTATGGCATCGTATACCTTGCTTCAGATGAGGCGAAATTTTTAACTGGCAGCGAGCTGGTAATTGATGGCGGATATACCTGCCGATAATTGACCACGACCGTTATACCACTACCCCCCTAAGGGCAATAATAAGCAGGATGCTCATCAATATCCAGAAAAAAATGCCAATTGCAACGGCACCTGCATCATTTTCTGATGGTCTTCTTTCCGGATAATCATCTTCCGTGCTTCTGGCTGGTGGTGTTGTGGCTGCAATTTGCAATGCAAATATAAATACAACAAATAGTGCAGGTACCCCAGGCTACATCCCAAAATACAGGACCTATCGGATTTATCCAAAAATTACGTTCTATTTTTCCCTGCAATAATTTGTTATATGCTGAATAATAAACATGGTATAATAAACAAATCAGTCAATTAAAAAGCTAATGGCCTCTTATAAGAAACTTCTTTTGTAAAACTTCTGCATCGTAAATTATTCTCAAATGATACATCCCATCAGGAAGATCATAAGTTGGTATATTCAAAGAACCAACGTTGCCAGTAGTTTTTGTGTATAATGAAATACCCTTTGAATCAAAAAGACTGATTTGCGATTTCCCTGCCAAAGGTAATCCTTTAACACGAAGCACATCGGTAGCCGGGTTGGGATAAATGCTTACACCTTCAAGATCCTTAAGTGTAACGGATGTTGGCACTAAATTAACCTCTACCGGTTCTGAGATACTGGTGCATCCATTATCCGGGTTTGTAACATGAACCGAATAGTTACCTTCTTCAGTAACCTCCAGTTCGTGCTGTACTTCTCCTGCAATGGGTTCATCGTTCATATACCACTGGTAAGCAAGAGCCGGGTTATAAGAGGTTTGAATCATTAAACTGCTGTCGGGTTCAACTACAAGGGCAGTATCACTTGAGGAAATTACAGCTACCGGGTTACAATCACCTGTTTCAACCAGTTTATGAATTTCACCGGCACTTTGCATCACAACATACAATTCCCCATATTGGTCTTCGCCAAAAGAGGTAATTTCACCTGCGCCAAAATTTCCAACATGTGTACCTTCAAATCCCTCTGAAGTTGGGGTAATGGTATAAACATTTCCCGTGCAAAAATCGGCCATTACAAAAATTCCAAACATTCCGCTATAAATTGCTCCGCGATAAACATAACCTCCGGTTACAGAACCTGAACAGCCTTCGCCTTGATGGGGATAATCAAATACCGGAAACACATAATTTTCTTCATCCCCGCAATTATCGGTATTAAAGGGCGTATCAGCCTCATAGCAACGCCAGCCGTAGTTCTCGCCCCCACTGCTGTTGGTGGGTTGAAAGTTTACTTCTTCAAAATCGTTTTGCCCCACATCGGCAATCCAGAAGTCCCCCGTATGCCTGTCGAAGCTGCTACGCCATGGATTTCGTAAACCATATGCCCATATTTCACCGAGGGCTTCTTCATTATCAACAAAAGGATTATCGGATGGAACAACATAAACAGAGTCGTTATCAGCATTCACATCAATGCGGAGCATTTTGCCGAGCAGGGTTGTTAAATCCTGACCATTGTCATGAGGGTCACCAGCATCACCGCCATCACCAAGGGCAATGTAAAGGTATCCATCGGGGCCAAAAAGCAACTGACCGCCGTTATGATTGGAATAAGGCTGCTCCACTGTAAACATCTGAACCTCGCTTTCACGGTCTGCCTGGTCGGGATTATCGGTGTCAACAGAAAATCGCGACACGACTGTAGCACCATCCGTCTCACGCGTATAGTTGACATAAAAGTAGCCGGTTTCACTGTATGCAGGATGAAATGCCAGCCCCAATAACCCAGTTTCAAATCCTGACTGGCTGACTACATCCGATAAATCGAGAAAGGGAGTCTCTGCCTTGATACCCTCTTGATCCAGAATCTGGACATGCCCACGCTGTTCTATAACAAACAGGCGTTCATCACCGGCATTAACCAGTCCGACAGGTGAATTAAAGCCGGAGGATAAAAGCTCTACGTCCAGCTGTGGCTGAGCATTGGATAAACTTATTATTCCAATTAAACCAAATAATAAAAGTAAAAATCCTGATTTCATAATGTAAGAATTTTAAATTATACAAAATTCATTCATTATCAAAGAAAAAGTCTAGCTGTATCCGGGAACCGTTAATTGAAACAAGCTTTAATTACTGAACCACTATGGTTCCAGACATGCCTGCATGAATAGTACAGACATAATTATAAGTACCTGCAGTAGAAAAAGTATAGCTAAAGGATTCGCCGGATGGCACAGATTCATCAAATAATTCAACATTGCTGGTCACAGTATGAACAACTGAACTGCTGTTAACCCACCTGACGGAAGTTCCAACCGGAACTGTGAGTGTCTGCGGAACAAACATATTGGAACTCATCTGAACTTCGTTGTTGGGCTGTAAATCACCATTATCATCATCGTTACAACCCACAGCAATTAGCATCATCAGAAATGCACTAAATATTAATGTTTTCATAATTGGATCCTCCTTCTGAATTTAAAATGCTTGCGTCTATATATAAATTTATACATTATTCCCAGCTTATTGTTCACATCAGGTTATTTTCTTCCAAAATCAAATGAAAGCTCAGACGGATCAAAATACAGTATAAATTCAGCATAGATTCAGTATAAACTCATAATAAATTCAATTATAATTGAATTTACTATGAGTTAACATTGAATTAAAATTGAGTTTAAATTGAATTAACTATGGATAAAGTCTGAAGTAATGTAGGATATAGAGGCTGCAGAATTAATACAGGAATTATCTTTTTTCTGCATAATCACTTTGGCAGGTATAAAATTTAAAAACATGCAGGCATGCATGGAAACAATGATTTCTTAAATTTGTCTGGTTCAGTGGTAAAGTTAGTTCCAATCAACAAAGATGGAATAATAATATTTGGTTATTTTCACGTTTCTTTATAAAAATAAAAGTTAAATACGATAAAACATGGACCTGTCAGACACTTATTTTCCAAAACTTCAGGATATAACCAGGGCACAAATCAACATTAAAGAGGTGTCGTTTCATACGCCCTTGCAATATAATCTAAACCTCTCAGAAGAATTTGATGCCAACATTTATCTGAAAAGGGAAGATTTACAGGTTGTAAGATCTTATAAGATTAGAGGTGCCTACAACAAGATATCAGGGTTATCTGCCAGTGAAACCAACAAAGGAATAGTATGTGCCAGCGCAGGGAATCATGCCCAGGGAGTTGCTTATGCCTGCAATAAACTGAACATACATGGAAAAATATATATGCCCGCTACCACTCCAAAGCAAAAGATAAGGCAGGTAGAAATGTTTGGCAGAGATAAAGTTGAAGTTATTCTTACAGGTGACACCTATGATGCTGCAGAACTGGCAGCCCGGGAAGAATGCAAAAAGGAAGGAGAGGCTTTCATTCACCCATTTGACGATAAGCAGATTATTGAAGGGCAGGCAACCATAGGGCTTGAGATATTGCAGGATACACAAAAGCCGGTTGATTTTCTTTTGCTCCCGGTAGGTGGTGGAGGACTGGCAGCAGGTGTGGGAGCTTATTTTAAACAGGTGAGCCCCAAAACCCTGATTATCGGAGTAGAACCCGGAGGGGCACCTTCAATGCAAAAATCGATTGAAGCAGGGAAAGTAACTGAACTTGATGAAATTGATAAATTTGTAGACGGGGCAGCAGTAAAAAAGGTTGGTGAGTTGTGCTTTGAAATCTGTCGTAATGTAATTGACCGAATGGTAACCATTCCCGAGGGCAGGGTCTGTACCAAAATTCTTGATCTTTACAATCGTGATGCAATAGTTATGGAGCCGGCAGGAGCATTATCCATAGCCGCACTCGATCATTTCCGCCATGAAATTAAAGGCAAAACAGTGGTCTGCATTGTTAGCGGAAGCAATAACGACATTACCCGCATGGAGGAAATAAAGGAGCGTTCTCTTTTGTATGAAGGCCTGAAACATTATTTTATTGTCAGGTTTCCCCAGCGGGCAGGTGCACTGCGTACTTTTGTCGATCAGGTACTTGGACCGGATGATGATATTACTCATTTTGAATATTCAAAAAAAACCAGCCGCGAAAAAGGCCCTGCAATTATTGGCATTGAAATAAGAAAAAAAGAAGATTTTAACGGCCTGGTTCAGCGAATGAAGGATAATGGGTTCGTTTATGAATACCTTAACAATGAACCTTCTTTGTTTCAGGTCATTATTTAGCATTAATAATTAAAAAGAACATCACCTGCCCTTTCCATAATATTTCCTGCTCCAGTTCATGAATAAAATCAGCTGCCGCCTGAAAACAATTTAACAATTTTATTGTATTTAATATACAGCTACTTATAATTTTGTTGCTTCAAACATTTTGTTCCACTTATTCGGAAATAGCTGGTTTTGAGAAATTTTATAAATAATCGATTAAACAGGATATGGATAATTTGAAAAAAGCGAACCAGGTGCTTTTATTTATTGCACTGCTTTTTGCTTTTCTTTATTATGGTTCTTCTTTTTTGATTCCATTCGTATTTGGCATATTTTTTACCACACTTATTCTTCCTTTAGCCCGATTCTTAGAAGACCGGCTAAAGCTAAACAGAGCTTTAGCTTCATTGACCAGTACAGTTATTCTTTTTTTAGCTGCAGGCAGTATCTTGTTTCTTTTAATATATCAGATTAACCAGTTTGTATCTGATTTTTCGGAATCAAGAGAACAAGTCCAATCCTTCATTAACGACCTGCAGGAACAAATTGCTTCCATGACCAATCTTTCTGAATATGAGCAGGAAAAAATATGGGAAGAACGCTCACAGGGGGTAATGGATACAATTGAGTCATCGGCGACCGGCGCTTTTGGAAGTATTTTAACTACCCTTGGGAACTTCCTGATTATGTTGATATATGTGTTTTTATTATTGATATACAGGAAAAAGTTTACGGAATTTGCCATGATGTATTCTGAGAATAAAGACAAGGCAGAGGTTAAGGATGTCCTCCATAAAACGGGTGGAATTGCCTACCAATATCTGCTCGGTCGAATTAAAGTTATGAGTATTTTAGCGATTTTGTACATCATTACTTTTCTGCTTTTCGATTTGCCTTATGCCATTTTATTAACTTTATTTGGTGCACTTATAACCATCATCCCTTATCTGGGGCCATTTATAAGTGGATTACTTCCTATTCTATTTGCAATAATATTTTTTGAAGATATACAAAAAACTGTGACTTTTGCTATCATTGTTGTAATTATCCAGCTCGTTGAAAGTTACGTACTTGAACCACTGATTATGGGGAAACAAATACAGCTAAACCCATTGGCGGTTATTATCATGATCATCATTGGTGGAATGGTATGGGGGTTGGCAGGAATGATTCTGTTTGTTCCGATGTTTGCCATGTTTAAAATCATATCGGCTCATACAGAGTCATTACGTCCTGTTGGCTTTTTGGTAGGTGATTCCGGAGAAAAAAAGCCGGAAGAATAAAGATTTATGAAATAATAACTGGTACCGGCAATAAAACATACAAATTAATACTCGGTGGTAAACCTTTCGGGATGCTTTCCCTGCACTCCCTTTTCCCGGTAAAAATCTTTCATTCGTTTGATGTCTTCCTTTTCATTATCGGTTAATTCGAGTTTCCCCCATATGGTCACTGTTTTCCTGCCCCAGTCGAAACTAACCAGGTAAACCGGTATGTTTGCCGCCCGTGCAATAATATGAAAACCTGCCTTCCAGTTTTTAGTACGCTTGCGGGTGCCTTCGGGTGTAATGGCCAGATGCATGTAATCACGGGTATTAAACTGGTGGATGATTTGCCTTACTACATTAGACCCTTTTGAACGATCGGTAGGTATACCCCCCATCTTTTTCAGAACCCATCCTACGGGCCAAAAAAAGAATTCCTTTTTTATTACAATACTGGCTTTCCCGCCAATTGAGGTGTAAAAGATCCATGATATCAAGAAATCCCAGCCACTGGTATGGGGAGCTCCAACTAAAATACATTTTGGTTCAGATACCAATGAACCTATTGCTTTCCATCCCATAATCTTCAGGAGAAATTTACAGATGTATTTCATATCTTTTTAACAAATTGGTTTCTTTTTATTAATCACTACTTACTATTCAGTTATCAATTGCTAATCTTAATCTTTATCTACAAACCTCTCTGATTTCCAGATTCTCCGCTCCGGCAAAATTTCCAAGAAGTTCTGCTGCAAGGGCAGTAGCTTCATCCAGCAGACCCTGGGTGCCGAAATCAATAATAATCATTAGAAACCGATGAGTTTCCAATGTAACTGAAGTCCGGACTGAGTCGCTTGTAGGGGTACCAAAAGCGCCTTTCTTATCACGAAATACCGGAAGCGATTCGATATTCAGTTCACCACGACCAATTCCTGTGTAGGGTTCATTTTGCCGGCCGATACCAAATACCACTGCGCCTTCGATTTTTTCAGCATCATACCCACCAATCGAAAAACCTGTAGACAGGGACACCAGGTTAAGCAAATCAACCACGTTATTTACCCTGTAGAGCCCTTTCCCCTGAACCGTCCTTCGCAATAATGCCTCGGCAGACAGCCTGTAACGGGAAGGATCCTTACCGCATTGTTTATATCCCTTGCGGGATGCAGCCACAGCAGGCAGGCGGCTTATATCCGCTACCTGCAGCGAATCAGCTATCTCTGCTGATTTTCTCTCAATTTGTTTCCACAGTGTTTTGTTATCTTCTTTGACAGTAACATCACATTCAATGCAGGAGAGCATTAATTCAGGGATGCTGGCTTTCAATTCGTCTGAAATAATAACAGGTGTCATTGATTGATTTTACTATGGCAAATTTTTAGCCCCCAAAACTAACCAAATTGTACTAAAACAAAGTTCTTTTCAATGCATTAAATTCTGCAAAAAGGTATATAAATTTCAACAAAATCAATGAAATCATATAACCAATAGCCAAAAACCAGCTTAAAGGTTTAAGGTTAAGAGGAGATTGAATAACTAATTTGATTTTTTCGGATCAATGAATTTTAACAAAATGGCTCCTGCGCTGTTTATTTGAAAAGGCTTAATTAGAATGTTTTAAAAAAAAAATACAATATAAACAAATGAAGATTCAATTCAATAGTGAAAACAATGTTAGTGAAGGAGAAGAATTTCGAGAAAAATTAACCTCGATGATTTCAAAGAAACTCAGCAGGTTTGATAAATACATAACGCGCCTTGAGGTGCACCTTTCGGATGAAAACAGTGCTAAAAGCGGCCCAAATGATAAACGATGTCTTATAGAAGCACGAATGGAAGGCAGGCAACCAGTTGCAGTTACCGACCAGGCAGAATCGTATATTGAGGCCGCTGCAGGTGCGGCTGGAAAAATTAAAGCAGCCCTGAATTCAATGATCGGACGGATGAAAGATCAATAATAGATTGCATTCAAAAGTTGAAAAAACAAACTCAGTGATTATTAAATATAGATTAAGTAATCACTTAAATTATTTTTTTTACCGGAAGAAATTTGTTAAGCACACTGAACAGGCTGTCCCTGGATATGGGTTTGGTAATATGAAAATTAAATCCTGCATCTGCGATTTTTCTCCTGTC
>JBEPWX010000076.1:0-9774 GCA_041642235.1 Mariniphaga sp. | reverse complement strand
TTTTAAAAGAATTGGATTATGGAAAATTTAGACTGGAAAGATCTGGGATTTGGATACCGGGATACAGATTTTAATATACGGTGTTTATACCGTGATGGCAAATGGGGGGAGTTGGAAGTGAGTAAATCTAATACAATTAACCTGCATATGTCGGCAACGGCTCTTCATTATGGACAGGAAGCATTCGAAGGATTAAAAGCATTTAGAGGAAAAGATGGTAAAATCAGGATTTTCAGAATGGATGAAAATGCCAAACGCATGCAAACTTCATGTGATGGAATTTTAATGGCAAAGCTCCCGGTTGAAAAATTCATGGAGGCTGTAAGCATGGCTGTAAAAATGAACGAGCGTTTTATTCCACCCTATGAAAGCGGAGCTTCATTATATATTAGACCTTTGCTTATTGGTACAGGCCCCGAAATAGGTGTAAAACCTTCCAGTGAATATCTGTTTATGGTGTTTGTGATGCCAGTCGGACCTTACTTTCCAGAAGGGTTTAAACCAACTAACCTGATTATCATGCGTAAATATGATCGCGCAGCTCCCCAGGGTACCGGAAAATTTAAGGTAGGTGGAAATTATGCCGCCAGTATGGGTGCTGGTAAACTGGCTAAGGAGAAGGGTTTTTCGGCTGTTTTATACCTCGACAGCAAGGAGAAGAAATACCTTGACGAATGCGGTCCTGCGAATTTCTTTGGTATAAAAAATAAAACATATATAACACCTCTTTCGCAATCCATATTACCTTCAATTACCAATAAGAGCCTTATGGTATTGGCTGAAGAAATAGGATTAAAGGTAGAGACAAGGAAAATACCTTACGAGGAAATTTCTGATTTTGAGGAAGTAGGAGCTTGCGGAACTGCTGCTGTTATTTCACCAATCAAAGGAATTTATGATGCCGATAACGATAAATGGTTTAAATATGGTAATCAAAATGATGCCGGTGAATGGTCATTAAAATTATACAATAAACTGAGAGCAATCCAATACGGTGAAGAACCCGATAAATATGGATGGGTAAAAATCGTAGAATAAGAACTTCTCTTTTTTTCCAAAAACAAACATGAGCCACTTTATTTCTCTCAATTCATTATACTGTCGCCGTGGAATTACGTGATTTGAAAGAATTGTATTTTGGATGCTGAACATCTTATATATTTTAATCCCGCGACCTATTTATCCTGTAAAAAAGGGAAAAGATTTAGACAGTTTCAGCTAATCCTGTTTCTATACCCAAAGGTCACATAGGGAAGGAAGATTATTTTGATTATTGAATTGTGCATTAAGGTAAATGCAAAATTTAATATATTAAAACTTGTGCCTGTTGTAGCCACTTTTAGGGGTTCTGAATAAACTATCTTTAGCTTTTTGTTTAGATAAAATAAATTCCTGTTTGTAACTTTTCTAATCATTATACGTCTTATGTTCAAATTCATGTTTTTAATAATTGATGACAGTAGACGATTATAACCAGGCAGTCGAATCATATGCTGACAGGCTTTTCAGGTTTGTGCTGAAAAGCATAAATAACATTCAAATGGGCGAAGATATAGTTCAGGAAAGTTATGAAAAATTATGGAAGAACATGCAAAATGTGGATGGAGCCAAGGTGAAATCCTATCTTTTCACTTCAGCGTACCATACTATGATTGATTTCATCAGGAAAGAAAAAAGGATTTTATATTACGAAGAATTTAATCTTCAGGAAGAAAGTCATGAAAATAGTTACTCAGATTTAAGTGAAATCTTGAAAGAAGCAGTGAACCGATTGCCCGAAATTCAGCGTATGGTTTTGTTGTTACGAGATTATGAAGGCTATTCCTACCAGGAGATTGGTGTTATTACCGGCTTGAATGAATCGCAGGTCAAGGTTTATATCTATCGTGCGAGGGTTTATTTGAAGAATTATATTGGTAAACCAGAAACCATTATTTAAAATGAAAATCACCAGAAAAAACTATGAAGCATATTTTCTTGATTATCTGGAAGGAAATCTGGATAATGAATTTATCGACAATTTTATTGAATTCCTTAGTCAGAATCCCGATTTAAAAGAAGAATTGCAGATGGTTGCTTCGGTAAAACTTAAAGCAGAACCTTTATTATTTGAAAGAAAAGAAAGCTTATATAAAGATAAATATGACTTGCCTGAAAATTTCAATGATGCGGCAATTGCTTTTATTGAAGGGGAATTTTCAGATGAGAGAAATGCTGAATTTGAAGCATATTTATCGAGAAATCCTTTAAAACAAAAGGATTTGACATTGTTTAAAAAGACACAGCTTCAGCCTGACAATACCATAATGTTCCACAGGAAAAGCAGGTTGTATCACCCAATTCGGAGAAAAAAAATTCTGCTGTGGGGCACCCGCATTGCAGCAGTGATTGCAATTACATTATTAATTTACCGGTTAGGCAGTGATTTTAATTTCAGGAAAAATATAATTGAAAACCAGCTAATAAGTTCTGAATACAAAGAGGAAATTCCGGCATCCCAAAGGCTACCCAAAAATTCAGTGAAAAAGGAAAATCTGGTTGCAGCCAGTGATGAAATTGCAGATACAGAAAAAACAAAAGGAACAGATTTTCAGTCTGAAAAAAATATTTCTGAATCAAATAATAGGCAAGTTGACCTAAAAAAAGATGCACCAGTAAGACCTGTAGTATATGTTCCAAATGAAATCCCCAGTTTATATGCCACTTTACAGCCTGTTCCGGAGGTCCATACTTTCTTGGTATCAGTAAATCCCAGAGTGCATAAACGGTATGGACATATAAATGAAGAACGTCTTTTGGGTGATATAGTCCGTGAAAAAACAGGTCTTGATAATTTGTCTATGAGGAAAGTTGCTCGGGTGGGGCTTAATATGATTTCCAGTATTTCCAGGGAAAAGTTTCGCTACGAAACCAATTCCGATGGACAAGTAACAGAATTAAATTACGATTCACGACTGCTTGCATTCTCTATCCCTACCCAATAGATAGGTAATCCTGCTTCAACAAATCTTTTTCTTTTTTGTAGGATTACTTTACTATATCATCATCATTTTTTTATGAAAAAATGTTTTATGCTGTAACTTTCAGCCATAACTATTCGTCTGAGGAGCAGAATTAATAAACCAGAAAAATGAAACGTTTATTCAACTTAATGTTATTTGGATTTGCAAGTTTAAGCCTTTTTGCACAAAATGATACCACCCAGGTTAAAATGGTTCATAGAAATGTAATCACAGTCATTGAAGATGGTAAGAGTACTCAGGTAAAGGTGGGGAATGACAAGGGGGTTGAAGTTATAACAAATAATTTTGGCGATACAACTCACATCCGTATTGGCAGACGTACCTTTAAGGTGATTGATGGTGATAAAGGCACGTATATGAAATTTGATAAGGAAGAGCGACGGGCGGAATGGCGTTCAGGTTTTAATCCCCACTGGGCTGGGCTGGAGTTTGGGATGAATATGTTCCATCAATCGGATTATTCTCTTTATAATAGTTTGGAGGCGAAAGTTCCAAACGATTTCATGGAACTGCATTATGGGAAATCCATTACGGTCAACCTGAACATTATGGAATGGGCTTTTTCTAATGAAGCCAAAAATTTTGGATTGGTTACAGGACTTGGCTTCAGTTTTATGGATTTTACTTTCGACCAGCCCGTTACCATTGAAAAACGGGATGGTGATGGATTGCTAATTCCCGTTGGCTTGAACCCTGAAGGTTTGAAAAAATCAAAATTGAATGTAACCTATATTACTGCCCCTCTGATGCTGGAAATTAGAACACCGTTAAGCATGGGGAACTCACGGCTGTCACTGTTGGCAGGTGTTATAGGTGGGGTTAATATTGGTTCACATACTAAATACAAGTATAAAAACGATAAAGAGAAATCTCGCAGTAATTTTAACCTGAATCAGTTTAAATATGACTTGACCGGAAGAATCGGGTTTGGTGATTTCTGCGTGTTTGTAAATTATGGAATGACTCCCTTATTCCTTGAAAACAGAGGTCCGGAGTTGCACCCTGTAACATTTGGATTTTCGTTCCCAAATATTTAAAAATAATTACTTTTTTTTTTGATAAGAAAACTGCCCCGGATAAAATTGGAATGCAATTTTAAAAGTTAATTTTAATGCAAAAAAAACCGAATGTGTTTTCTAAATATTTTTCCTTTAGCCGGCTTTCTGTTCATTGTATTAATAATAATCCTTAAGGTAATGACCTTGCAGAGAAGAGGAATTATGGTCCGTGCAAGTCGTAGAAAAATGGATTTTACTGTTTTTTTGCTTTACCCTGTTTTCTTGCTGCTGTTGTTCCTTTGGTTGGCAGCCTTAGTCGTGAAGACCTTTCAGATACCGTTTTTCCCGGAATTCAATCTACTTATCAGGCATCAGATTGTTTCTTCATGGCTCGAGGCAGCTGGTGCAGGTTTAATAGTATTATCGATAGTGGTGATGGTTATAACCATGCTTCATTTTCAATCATCGTTTCGATTTGGGATGGACAAAAAAAACCAGGGGAAACTTATAACCACCGGAATTTTTTTACATTCAAGAAATCCTTTTTTTGTTTCTGTTGATCTTTTTTTTATAGGTCAGGCAATGATTTTTCCCGGAATTCTTTTTATTACCATGGCATTGCTTGCTATGCCTGGCATCCATTTATTTATAATGAAAGAAGAAAAATTCCTTATAGCATATTATAAGAAAGATTATCTCGATTACAAGAGCAGAGTAAGAAGGTATTTTTAAAAATTAGGAGCTTTTATAAGTATACCCGGATAGGATAATACTATCTGGTCGAATTATTGAACTGATTTGAATCTTGAATTTTTCTGCCAGAAAGATCATATCAATAATTAATATCTGATTTCACAAGGTTAAAAGTAAAACTTCTGCTTAGTAAATTTCTGTAATTATTAAATATCCGATTGAATTAGCGATAGAAATAAAAAAAATTTAACAACTATTATTGGCATTATTCTATTCAATTTTCAGTTCATTCAGCAAATCATTAATATCAAGCTGTTGGGTATACATATCGGGCAATCCATTTGCAGTTCTTGGCCAAAGGTTTTCTGGCCTGTCCCAATACAATTCTATTCCGTTCTTGTCAGGATCGTTCAGGTTCAGGGATTCTGAGACACCATGATCGGATGCTTTGAAAGGATAACCCACTTCCTGCAACCGTTGTAAAATTACTGCAAGGTCTTTTCGGGTGGGATAAAGTATGGCGACATGAAACAAACCCGTAGTTTTTATAGGTGGTGGCGGAGCATTTTTACTGTACCAAACATTTAATCCTATGTGGTGATGGTAGCTGCCTGCCGAAATAAATGCTGCTTCATTGCCGTATCTTGAAACCAGGTTGAAACCAAGCAGACCACAATAAAAATTCAGAGCTCGCTCAATATCCGAAACCTTCAAATGAACATGTCCAATCCGGGCTTCTCCCGGAATAGCATATTTTTTTATCTCTGTATCCATATCTGTGATTTATTAAACTCGTGAATGGTAAAAAAAACATTGACCTTTAATGAATTGTTCAAATAGTTGGTTGTTAATTGTGCAGAATACCTTGAGGTTTGCATTTTTATATACAAAATCTCCTTAGGGATAGTGTTCTTTTAAATTCATTCAGCAAAAGGCAAATTAATCATATGAGAAAAAAAATTGCACATTAGCTGATTGATTCCTGACATGCTGGTAAAGAAATATTTTCTTTGTTTTTTATTCTAATTTATTGATAATAAAACTCAGGCATATCGAACAAAGCTGCCAATATAAATGTTAAAGTTTGTGTGTGATGGTGTAATAATCACAAAAGTTTATTACCCGATTAAGAATATTGAGTTAATGCCAGGTATAAAATTCATGATTTATTAATTATAAAATTTACAGACATGGGAAACTTACTTTACATCATTGCAGTAATTCTGGTTATAGCTTGGTTAATAGGATTTTTGGGTTACAGTGCAGGTGGATTAATACATATCCTGCTTGTAATAGCTGTGATTGCAATCCTGCTTAAAATTATTTCCGGAAGAAGGATTTAATATTTTTCCAGGTTAAATAAGATAATTAGATGCCCCTTATTGTTTTAAGCTAAAAGGTTATTTTGAAGCATCTTTTTATTGTTATTTATTATAGACCAGGAGAGGAATTTATTTTGAGGTATAAAATAACTAAAAATAAAGAAATATGAATTCAGGAAAATTATTGTTGGGAATTTTAATTGGTGCTGTTGCAGGCGCTGCTGCAGGATTATTACTGGCACCGGAAAAAGGTTCAGACATTCGTGATAAAATCTCAGATCTGAGTGAGGAATACCTCGATTCGATTAGTGATAAGTTCGATGATTTGTTTGAAAACATGTCTTCAAAAATCGGCCAGCTGAAAAATGAGGCTTCAGGTTTCTCAGGGAAAAAATAATCGATTGATGTCGAAAAATTTGCTGGTTATTTTTTGATCACCGGAAATACTTTTTAAGCAGGAATTTTTTTACAGCTTCATAATGATGATTGTAAATATCTAGGCACGGAATCGAAATAAATAAAGTTGTTATTTTGCCAGGCACTGATTCGTTTTGATTGCCTCCTAAATCTACTTAAATAGGTAAAAAAATAAAGTGTTTGTGAATCGATGGTAATATAAAATCGATGAAATTTTTATATGTTCATTTTAATAAATAAAAAGTCGGTTTGTTGCATTTGTGACGTTTAATTCTGTAAACTAAACCTATGCACCAATTGTTCGATTAGAATATAATTAATTTTAAGCATTATGAAAACAAATCAATTCTTGTCAGTCTTAATACTGATTGTATCAATAATCTTTTTTACTTCATGTGCCCAAACTGTAAAATTTCAAAATTCATCGTTAGTTCCTGCTGCACAGGGCAAAGTCAAAGTAAAACAGGATGATAATAATAATTACAGGATCCAGGTTAGTATAAAAGATCTTGCAGATATTGAGCGGTTGGACCCATCAAAGGATACTTATGTAACATGGATGGAAACAAGACAGGGTAACACTGAAAACATTGGACAGTTAAAAAGCTCCAGCAGTCTTTTATCAAACCAGAAAAAAGCTACTCTCGAAACAGTTTCTTCATATGAACCTTTCCGGATATTTGTTACTGCTGAACATGGAAAAAATGTGCGATATCCCGGGAATCAGGTAGTTTTATCAACTAAAACATTTAACCCGTAAAAGGGAATAATCAGGATTTTCTCAAAATAGTTTAATAAAAAGGGATTAATGGCACGATTAATTAATTGTTCGTGCCATTTTTATTTTCCAAATTAATCTTACTACCGAATTTAAGCGTACATTTAATAAAATACCAGTTAATGCCGGGTCGTTTTTATTAAAAGCCTTATCTGGTAAAAGGCAAAAGTGAAATGCTTCATGTAAAAGAAACAGAAAAATGGCGATGGATTGAAATCGGTGCTGTGGGGATTACGGGTACCATGAAATACATTTTCATGGATTGGCTTGAGTTGCGGGTGTTTTACATTGTTGCTGCCTGTTTGTTCTGGATTATTTTTATTTACATAAGGGATCGGAGAAATAATTCAATTCTGAAACAATGGGGGTTCCGCAAAATGAATTTTAAAGAATCTTTTTCATTTCTTGCTCCATTTGCCTTGGCTGCTATTGCCGGAGTTGTGTGGTATGGAATAACATTCAATACTACCTTTCTTAACTGGCACATTATTCCTATTATTTTGTTTTATCCGGCCTGGGGAATTATTCAGCAATTTTTAATACTTGCGCTTGTGGCTGGAAATTTATATGCACTTCAATCTGTCAGGCTGAGTAAACTCCAGATTATTTTATTGATTTCTGTAGTGTTTTCCCTTGTTCATTATCCAAGCTTCCCATTGGTAGTTTTTACTTTTTTCATGGAACTTTTATTCGGCCTGGCATATTTCAAGTGGAGAAATCTTTGGTCATTGGGGCTTTACCATGGTTGGGTAGCTAGCCTGGTTATTTTTTTTGTGCTGGGCCGTGATTTGTGGTCTGAATTATGGAAAATTTTTTAGAAGATATAGATTTTTTGTTATCGGAAATTTATCTCACCCGAATATCATATATGAAAAAACCTTTTTAAATCGGTTGCTTTTTTGAGCCGGTAATGAATGTAGAGAAGAAGAAAGGAAATCAATGCTGCGGAAACAACTACAATCAGACTCCATTTTAGGGAAATAGTACTGCTGTTGTAAAGTGAAATTAATCCTTCAATAAATACACATATAATCCCCGAAGCAATAAGTGAATAAGCAATAACATTCAATCCTTTTTGTTTTGCTTTTCGAATTAGAAATATCAAGGTAAAAACAGTTACATATGCAAAAAGCAGGATGACTATACCTGGTATTATTTTCCAACCAGTTTTTCCTGCATATATATCGAAAAGGGTAAATAGAAGAACGATTGATATAAAACTTAGCACTGCCAGCGGTAACCACTTATTATGGAGAAACGTATTCAATGTAAAATTTATGAATAGCACCATACTGACAGTAGCAGGATACCTTGACCAGGTAATGGTATTGTTGCCAACATAATCGATGAGCAAAGTGAGAATAATTGCTGAAATAAGAACCAATCCTGAAATTTTCCAAAATATTTTTCTTTTTTGAATGCCGGATAACCGCTGATAATCGGTTAATATTTTTTCTTCACGTCCAATTCTCCCCGATTTGTTAAACGTCTGGTTTTTGTTGGAACCATCAAACAGAGGTTCTCCGCATAAAGAACAGAAGTTAGAATTTTCTTCCGATTCAACTCCACAATTTGGACACTGTATCATAATGTTTGCTATTTGATTCCAATTCAACTGTGACATTCTGATCCCGCAGGTATTGAAGAAATTTTTCTTCAAATTCCTGCGATTGGGAAATATTGCCAAAACTTAATACCAGTTTTTCGCCAAATCCTGCTACACCACAATTTACTTTCAGCATTTTATTAGGCGGAGGAGGTGTCATAATAAAGTAATCAATCATATTTCTGGTTTCCCGGGGAAGATTAATTTTTCCTAAATTGGTAATAACACCGCTGTACTGGCTTGTTCCCAATGAATAATATTTTATCCTCAGAATTAGGCTTTTAATAACTAAAGGAATGCTCCTTATATAAAGTTTTTTTTCACTGCCTACGTTTCTGGAAATGTTCTTATTAATCAGTTTTTCATCAGTTTCAAGTTGAGTTTGGTGAAAAACTGATTTAATGATTTCATCGAATGTATAATGCCCTAATCGTAAGTCAATTTCAGGCATTACAAAAAGAGAAAAATTCCGCATGGTTTTGGAGGGTAGGATCTGTCGTAAATTTACGGGTACCTGAACACGAAGTCTATTTCTTTTCTTGAATTTGCCAGGGCCCTTCAGTTCTTCCCAAATTTCCTGTAAAATAAATAGGTAAACTGATACCAGGTAAACCGTAATGCTTACTTCCTTTTCATTTGCCACCTTTTTTAATTGTTCAGTTGAAATGATAGCATTAAGCAGGTTGAGCCGGGAAGGAGAATTGAGATGAAAAGGAAGGTGAAAAGCTTTTGATTTTTTCACCATAGGCGGTATATCTGACTTAAAGTATCTTTTATAGGCATCTTCATATTCCTCATCAGTAATCCGGCTTTCTAAATCCTGAAAAAATTCTGCGGGAATATTTGCCCCACATTCTTTGGAATACAATATAAGAATGGTTTTCAGGAACTCCAGACCAGCGGTGCCATCGGTCAAGATGTGGGAAAATTCAGCACT
>JBEPWX010000075.1:2453-9879 GCA_041642235.1 Mariniphaga sp. | reverse complement strand
GGCTTCTTCGTTATCCGCTACCAGATCAGAAAGCAGATCCAGCTCAACAAAATATTTGTCATCTTTGGGCGTATCATTTCCCACAACCTGCAAAAGCTCTTCAATTCGCTGGAGGGTTATATCAAATTGTATTTCGGTTTTAATTCGTGTCATTTTTTCCGGAATTATATGTTCTTACAATCAATTTTTTCATACGCTGCATGCGTTCCAATAAACCGTATATAAACTTTTTGCGAAGAAAATATTATAATCGCAACCAGCCTGTAATTGTTTCCTTTTATATTGAAAACGAAACGATTATTGCCCACATAATCAGCACTGTTAAATGTTTCTTTAATATCCGATAAATTTCGCCATTCCGCCTTTGTTGTTTTGAAATACCACTCTTCCAATGCCGTTTTGGAATCATGATGTACTTCAATAAACGTCTTTATCCTTCTAAAAGTAACAATTCGCATAAAGTCATGATAAATATATTCCAATATTACGAATATTATTCCATATATCAAAACATATAGATAATCATCAGCAAACTTTGACTCTACAGTAGTTAATGTTAAACAATACAATATATTAGCTATTTTGCAATATTTCTACTACTTTTAGCTAACATTTTATCTGATTATATATGTACTCATTGGAGCCGACACCGTACGAAGTAGGTCTGCAGATAGCTCAACGGCACCGTGCCATGCGTAAAAGGCTAAAAATTTCACAGAAAGAAATGGCAGAACGCTCGGGTGTATCTCTCGGGAGCTTGAAAAGATTTGAGAGCAGCGGTAAAATTTCATTGGAATCACTCCTTAAACTGGTGCATCTTTTAGGACGGCTAAGTGATTTTGATAAGGTCCTGGAAGAAAAAGAAAATCTTGATGATATTGAAAGGCTATTTAAAAAATAGATGATTTTTAATGATTGGAACAGAAAAAATAAACGTTTCATTATCTCTTGAAGGACAAAACTTTGATGTTGGAAGAGGTACAGGAGGCAATAAACAGTTGGGACGACATTGCCAAAGAATGTGGTATCTCAACAGAGAACAGGAACTCCATAAAAAAGACCCTGGATAAACTAAACGACTGAAAAAATGGCTTTCTGATCGTGCCTGCCTCCTCCCCTTCATATTCAAAGAATACAACAGGCAAAAATTCCTGGCTCCGGACGGGGCAGATGGATCAGCCCCTTCTAAAAACTTCTATTCTCCACGGAAATCGAACCATAGTTTTATTGGGTAATGCTGATCACCATTATGTTCTTTATAAATTCCTTTTTGACTATTTGGCCCAAGCTCGTCCGCCTGTTTAAATTTGGTGCCAATGGCGGGTATTTCATATAGAAATGAAATGTCTCCTTCAGGGAATGGCGGATGGGTACCTCCAGCTACATGCTTTGGTTCATCCGGCTTGAAAAGTTGAAAAAACAGGTTTGGCGTTTCTGAAATAATTGTGAAATCTGTTTCAGTAGTTTCCAGTGTTGCCCAATAGAGGTTTCCATGGTAACCTTTAAACTCCGGGTAAACCAGGTTATTGAAACTTTCACCTGTGACGGTGTTGTTATATTCCTTTTCCCAAACCCCTAAATTACTGCCTTTAATCCGGTTCTTCCAGACCCGGTAAGGACCGCGACCCATCCATTTTACCCCGGTGCATTTTTCTTCAGGATATCTGAATGAAATACCAATATAGTCGATGTTTCTCAACCTTTTTTGAATAGGTGTTGTTTCCAATGAAAGCAGTCCGCTTTTTTCAAGTTTCCATGTCATTTTTTCAGGAAAATTGTTTGTGGTAATTTCAAAAACAAAGTTTCCATTTTCATCGGTTTCCCAGGTAGTCCCCGTTACTTCAGTTTCAACTCCAACAGGCAATGGGCCTTCGGAAAACGACACATCACCGTTTCTGTTTTTTACCGAAAGTAGCGTTCCATCGGTTTTTGAGAAAGATACTTCTATTCCTTGTACAGCTGCGGTTATGGAATTCTCGTTTTCCCGGATCCATATTTCATTTTCAAATGTCGATATTTCTTTTAGCAATTCAACCGCCTTTTCCATGGGTTGGAGTAACGGCCAGCTCCAGCTATACAATTCCTTCCCATGCGGATCGACAGCAGAAAAGAGAAAAAGGTCTGCATCCTGTAGCTGCTGATTGCACTCAACTGATATTTGAACAGTTTCCCCGGGCTTTGCTTTGGGACCAGGAATAGTCCCACTCCCGGTTATTCTATCGCCACTGCTTCCAAAACCGGTTTTCACTGTCTTCCATTCAAAGGAACAGTCTGAAAGGTTGGTATAAATGAATTTATTTTCGAGAAAAAGCCTACCGTTCCATTGGCGGTTAATGGTAACCGACTTTACCTGTACCGGCGACCAGATTTCCCTGATGGTAAAAAAACTGCCCTCTTTTTCACGGTGCGGTCCTAAAATGCCATCGGGTGCATGATTGCCATCGCTGTCGTAAACTGTTCCATCTATATCTGTTCGCAAAACGGCTTCGTCGGACAGTACCCATAAGAAGCCACCGGCATGAAGGGGGGATGTTTCATAGTTCCGCCAAAATGCTTCCAAGCCCGCACCGTGCCCGCCATCGTACATACCGTGCAGCATCTCGGTAGGCATGAACGGGTCATTTCCTGAAGTAAACCTGCCAATAGCAAAATCAAAACTGGGGTAGTGATGCGTGTCGACACCTTTTCTTATTAAATGGGGATAAAGTACGGGGCGGCTTTGAATGTCAAATTCATGAAACCCTTTCTCATTGGCAAAATCCCAACCGCCTTCATTGCCGTGGTTCCAGATAACCACGCAAGGATGGTTGTGGTCGCGTAAAACAGCCTCTTTTACAAGTTTCGGTCCCACGATGGTGTCATATGCATCATGCCAGCCGGTAACTTCATTCAAAACAAAAAGACCCAGTGAATCACAGAGTTCCAGAAAACGCTTGTCAGGCAGATAATGCGACATACGAACTGCGTTCATATTCATCTCTTTCATCAACCGGATGTCGGTAAGGTGATTTTCTTCACTCAGGGCACGGCCGGTTTCGGGCCAGAACGAGTGACGGTTCACACCTTTGAAAACCACTTTTTCACCATTTATATAAAAGCCATCGTGTTTGCGCAGCTCCACTGTTCTGAATCCAATCCTTTCAGTGACCTCATGCAACAGTTCATCCCCACTTTTCAAGCTGATTTTCATATTGTACAAATTTGGCCATTCCGGATTCCAGGATTTTACATTTTCGAATTTCCCTGAAATCATTTTTTCAGTCACTCCTTTAGGCAAATCCTCCTCAAACAATCCGGCTATTAAATTTCCTTCCAAATCGAAAAGCTCTACCGAAACAGTGTGGACAGATTTGGACACATTTAACCTTACTAAGCTATTGAATGAGCCATCCCCTTTGGGATCAATGGCAACCCTGCTGATATGTGTTTTAGGCATTACCTCAAGAAAAACCGGCCTGAAAATCCCTCCGAATATCCAAAAGTCGGCCTGCCGCTCGGCCGCGTTCACCGATTGATTGTCCGAGTGTTTGGCTACATCCACTTCCAACAGGTTGGCCTGTCCATATTTCAAAAGTCTGCTGATGTCGTATTTAAACCTGTAAAAAGCACCCTGGTGTATTTCTCCGGCTGACTTTCCGTTGATTTTAACTTTTGTATCGGTCATCGACCCGTCGAATACGATTTGCACAGTTTTTCCCCTCCATTCCTTCGGGACTTCAAATTTATATTTATACAAGCCACGTTCTTTACCCAATACCCTATTTTCGTTTTTCCAGTCGTGGCCGTAGTTATATTTACCAAATCCATGCAACTCCCAGTTCGATGGTACCGGAATGGTTGTCCATTTTCCGCTGTTCCGTCCGTCGGTACAAAAGAACTCCCAATCAACGGTATTGCCAGCATCTTCTCCCGACAGGTAAATTATGTCTGTTTCCTGGGAATAAGTAAAAACAGAGATTGTAAATAGTATGAGCGTAATGAAAATTCTACAGAGTCGGGTGGTCATGTTAGTTGAGTTTAATGAAAAAAAATTATCGTTTTGATCCGGCTACGAATATAGGAATTAATACTTTCTCACCGTTTCGACCATTGCCACGACATTTTCCACCGGTGTGTTGGCCTGGATATTATGCACCGTATTGAATACAAATCCACCATTTTCCGGCAGGATTCAGGGCCGATTCGTCAAACGGTTTCTGACGCTCAATCGCATCGAAAAAGTAACTGGCCTTTGGCATTTTTGCACTGGGCGGATAGGACATGTCACCGGCGGCATACATCAGCAGATCTCCGTTCTCATCGAAAGAGGTGTTGAATTCTCCCGGTACCAGCACCTCCTGGCCCCAAAAGGTTTTGAAAGGTTTCCAGTTCTCCTGGCGGTGACCGAACATATTACCGGGAGGATACAGTCCAATTACGTCAATCCCCATCGCCTCTCTGAGGTCATCCTCAATCTCTCCCAGCATCTGGTAGGGCTCAATAGCTTTTATAGGCTTCGCTTCAAGGCCATAGTGTCTCCTTAGTTTCTGAACAACAAGTACATGAATACCTGTCACCGACGTCCCTCCAAAATCAACCACGATTCTTCCGGGTTCCTGATGCTGAATGGTCTTTAAAAAAGCTTCTCTTGAATTCATATCAATCTAACAGTTAATATTGTTTCGGCATGGTCTCAATATTCCTGCAAGATATCCATTTATAGAAAATATAGGAAACCCCGCAAAATATTCGTTTCCCGAAGATGACCTGAACCTTTCATCATTGGTACCGGTATTTGCGTTAATATCCGCACCCATTATATATCATTTATTGATATGTTTATTCAATTTTTAATATATATAATTCCTGCAAGGAACCTGGACATAAAAGCATGATATGTTCAGAATAGCAATAAAAACTGAACATGATGTTTGATTCTTGATCTGGTAAGAATTCTATCCCTCATTTTTGGTCAGTTCGCTATCGAACAATTTATACATATAATTTCTCCGCTAAACCTTTAGCTCGGCCAAATAACTGTTTCAATACAAAAATCCAAATAACCAGAGGGGAATCCGGTTCTGATAGTTGTACTCTATATTAGCGGCGGCAATATAAGCCTTTTCAATCCCTGCGATCTGCCTTTGTTTCTTGTTTTTTCCGCCGACCTCAAAGGTGTACAGATCGTCAACAATAAAATCTCCCACAGGTGCATACAGCACTTTATGGCCTTCATGTAATTGATTGTAAAAAAAAGTTTCCCTGATGCTTCCGGAATTTACCACATGATGAGTGAGTGCATAACAAAGATTCGGATTGTTCAGGTAAACCTTTTCAGGTTTGTTCAACTTGCTTATCCCTCGAACGTCCGATCTTAATAAAAGTAGCAAATCTGCTCTTTCAAGCAGATACAGGTAGCGCACCAAAGTTTCACGGCTAATTTCCACCTGCTTGCTTAATTTTAAAATATTTGGTTTAAAGGGTGTGATCTCAGAAATTACAGCCAACAATGTTCTTAAATGATGAACTGTATTAAAACCAATACCTTCAACCGAAGGAAGGTCAACATCGAGCACGTGATTAACAATCTGTCTTATCCTGACGTGATACTCTTCTGTACCTTCTGAAAAGAAGGGATAATAACCCCACTTTATATATTCTTCAAAAAGCCTGATGGGCTTCAACTCTTGAAGTATGGGATCAATGAAAGCTGATGGATCCTCCAGAATTTCACCAAGGGTAAGAACAGGAAATGCATGTCCATATTTAAACTCTATAAACTCCCTGAGTGACAAACCATTTAATTTGTATAAAATGGCACGTCGGCTTAAATCAGCTTTTCCTTTGTATATATTGAGTGCGGAGGATCCCGTAGCCACAATTTTTAATTCCGGATAATAATCATAAATGCTTTTTAATTCCTGCGACCAGTTTTTGTATTTATGAACCTCATCAAGGAATAGATACTTTCCCCCTCGCTTAACAAATTCTCCGGCAAAATCAACAAGGTTGTTTTTTGCAAAAAACAGATCATCCAGGCTGACATAAATAACTTCTCCACTATTTAATGAAAGGTTTTCCCTGATGTATTGCAACAAGAGTGTTGTTTTTCCAACTCCCCGCGCTCCAACAATCACATTTAAACGGTTTTTCCAGTTGATTTTGTCCCGCAAATAACGCTTGAAGGTAAGGTCTACCTCTTTGACCATATTTGAAGAATAATGAAATAACTTTTCCATAATGTCATATGCTTTTTACAAATATAATGTATTTTTGTAATATGCACATTGCATTTTTTTCATTATTTTGCATCGTAAATAATCGACTTCAGCATTGCTAAAGACCTAATTAAGATTGTATTTACTGATATCCAAACCTAAAATAATCCATATTTTACTATAATACAAGCCTAATAATATACATATATTACTGAAATCCAAATCAAATGCAGATGCCTGATTACAAAAACACAGGCCTGACCAGGGCTAATAACTGCCATTGCGGCAACATGCATTGCTTCATTTTTTGATGAAACTTTTCCTCTGTGGCAGGAGTTCTGGCGAAGTTCATATCATGAGATCAATCATAAGGATAAGTATTTATTTCAGAAAAATCATTTGATTCATAAACCCTTCACAATCCAGAACCTCAATTTCTGAAAACCAGAAATCGGCCGTGTCTTCTGTGATAAAGATATTGCAACCGGCATCAACGGCAGCATAGTACTCAAGACCATCTTCAAAATCGTTGATCTTCGGATTAGAAATGGTTTGCAGCACCCCTGATTCAAGATTTGGAGCTACCTTCAGGTTTTTTGCAAGAAGGGATATCTTCTTTTTGGCCAATTCGGTACCGCATTTTTTCTCAGCAAAATAAAATGCTATCGCAAGACACATGGGCGAAGTATATACATCATAGCCCTTTTGTCCTGCCAGGCTTACAATTCGGGCTGCATGGGAAAACAGCGGAAACTCTTTATTCACTACCGCTACCAGAACGTTGGCATCCAGAAAGATCGTCATTTGCGCGAATCAAAAAATTCTCTCTTCATATCTTTTCTCGATTTTGAATGGGTAAGGTATTCAGCCTGACCTTCGGCTACCTCATTCACCCAATCGGCAATGGGAAGCTCCTCCAGCTCCCGGTAATTGCCACTCGTAGCCTTGCGAAGCAGGTATTCCAGAAATCGTGAAAGGCTGATGTTATGCGCCTCCGCAAGTGCCTTTGCCTTTTTTATCACCTCCTTATCGAAGGATAATGTGACTTTTGCATCCATGGTTATTTTTTTTATGTATTGTACGGCAAAGTTAATATTTTTATACGTAAATATCAATTTGATTTAAAACGATGCTCAAGTCTGATTCTACAAAAAATCAAGTCTGCAAAACCAGACCCGAATACTTCAGCTAAAAGCGGTCCGGGCTGTTATTGCCCGGCTCCCCTCCAG
>JBEPWX010000075.1:0-2443 GCA_041642235.1 Mariniphaga sp. | reverse complement strand
TCTTCAATAATATTGAATAATTGAACCTCCTCGCCCGGTTTGTTATTCTTATCCGGCAGGATGAGCTTATAAGGATTTGTAATGGCTAACCTGTAGTGGAGACTGGAATCAATGGTGGAAAAATCATGGGCATAAATTTCACCAAAAACACCTTCTCTGGACCTCAACAGCTCATCATTCAGCACATCGATGCCATGAAGATTTTGAGGTTTCTCTATTCCGGTGATCTCAAGAATTGCAGGAACAATATCTATGCTGCTAACAATAGACATGGTATCCATTTCAATCCTGCCTATTTCCAAGCCAATATCTCCATGTCTTCCTCCACATACAGGGTCAATATGCGTCATTAAATAGTCAAAACCTCCGTTTTCAGGATGCCCCTCACACTGTTAGGGCTCGACTTCCAATTGGGATTGGTTACTTTAAATGCTTATATTGTAGCATACTGAATTCAACAAATCTTTACCACTTCAACATTCAGTATTTGTCCCAATTTTTCAATTTTATCAGCGATATGCCCAACTCCAACTGCACAATGGTGAGCCGGGCCCTGCTTCGACCATTCCTCAATAAACTGCTTTACCCCCATTGAAAATTTATACCTACTGTTTGTATTCCCAATTTGGAGCGTTGGCCCTTCAACTGCTTCTCCTTCGGCCGTTAAAAGAAAAACTTCATCTTTACCCTCAACAACTGACAACAGGGTCACTGGCCCGCTTTTTACATTCATTTGTATGGAAAGTCCTTTGCCCGGTTTTCCATGATAAACCGGCAATGGAACCAGTTTAACTTTCTCTTCTGCAATGGCATAATGGGCCGGACCATCGTGGCCAAGGTAAACCACATCATCTTTGAAATCCATGAGGTAGAACTCAGAAAACGAACCTCCGGCGCCAAATGCTGACATAATCTTCATGGCCTGTGCATTTTTTACCTCACACTCGCCTGCAACCGGGATGTTTTTCCCTGTCAGCAAGGTGTTCCCGGCAATTATAGAAGTCACGATATTTTCATATTCATTGCCCGTTTCGCCTTCATAATAATAAGCCATCGCTCCCAGGTTGTTTGTCTTCACCAGCTTATCGAGGGCAACCGACGTGCGTGCTGCACGCTCTACTTCGGTCTGTTCGCATTCGGTTGAAACTTCGAAAGTGGCATGAAATTCTTTGATCTTCTCCTCAATTTCGGAATCAAAAACCGCATCGCGGAATTTCTTCAGCTCGCACATTTCAAGCAGTTCGATGTGGGTGCCAAATGTTGTGCTTTGTTTGGTGAGATCGGTGTAAACATCTAGCATTCCGCCGTAATAATGGCCCAACACCCCCAGCCGGTTGTTCCGCATGACGGCTGCCACCTTTGCTGCTTCCACCCAGTTTTCAATTTCCTGCCAGGCTTCCCGGTCCTGAAGGTAGCCGGTTACAATATCGTAATGAATATCTGAACGGTTAAACACGCTGGCAATTTCCGGGACTGAGCAGGCCTGACAATGTTCCAGCCATACGCCGGTCATTTTTCCGCAGTCGTTAAGCTCGTTAAACGATTTATAATCCAATTGTGCAACAGGCTGAAGGTTTAGAATAACAACCGGCACTTTCAGTTTTTGGGCCACAGGCAAAACGGTCGAGGAAAGCGCATAAGTTGAAACATACAAAAATACGATCTCCACATCCTGCGATTTCAGATATTCTGCAGCTTCTCGTGCTTTATCCGGGTTGTCAACCATTCCGGAATCGGCCACCGAAACGTCAAAACTTTCAATCTTTTGCTTTATCAGGTGTTGAAAACTTTCCAGGTTTTCCTGCAATCCCTCAAACTGGTCCCAGTAGGTATCGAGACCAATTCCAAATAATCCTACTTTTGTCATTTTGTATTTTTTAATTTTACGCGGCCAAGGTGCCTTATTTAATAAGCTCTTTAAAATCTTCTAAAAATAGAGGTAATATGAAATACCATCAATGCATATTTTGACAATTTTTTTACACTTTTTGGCCTTTCAACTTTAAGCCATATCTATAGTGTTATGCTATGAGCATCTCCAGGGTCATTCAATGAGCGCAATTTGAAAAGCCTTTTCTACCCACCGTAAAAACATCGCTTAATTGATAAACCGGATAGTAGTTTCGCTTCTATTTGATCGAAAGTTTTAGGTTTACAGCAATAAAACAGGATTTGAACCATGATGCAATTATCTCCGTCGGATACCTCTTGTGCCAAATAATGCAAATAGAAAATCAAAATCTGCATTTTTTATACCATAGAATCATCATATATTAGTAGCATCATAATTCACCTTCAACTCAAACTAAAACCAGAATAAATGAACCCTCTCATCGGAATCGGCCTCATCGCCATCGGCAGCATCGGCGCCGCAAGCTTCTACGTCCCCTTCAAAAAAGTTAAATCGTGGGCCTGGGAATCCTACTGGATCATGCAGGGTGTC
>JBEPWX010000074.1:0-9887 GCA_041642235.1 Mariniphaga sp. | reverse complement strand
TGGTGCTCATAAGTACGATCATATTCATGAAAGAACTGGCCTATATGCCAATCGGCAGTATGTAAAATTCTAATCATTCTTTTGGTTTTCTTCTATTGATTTCATCGAACATCAGGTGAGTATTGAAAGTGGCAAAAATAAAATGAGTAAGGCATGCAAATAGTGGCTCAAAAAATAACAAAAAAGTTTTGTAAATCATAACAAACCTGCAACCAGCTGTATTAAATTTTCAATAGCTTCTGTTTCAGCAAAGTGTTAAAACGGGTACGGCGCCCTGGACTGGTTCGATGGTAGAAGATTCGAAATAAATGAGAAATGAAGGGATAAATACTGGACAGTAATTGAAAAAACCGCAATCAGCTCTAATTTGCCGATTACGGTTTCACCTCGGTGAACTTGGAGGGACTCGAACCCCCAACCTCCTGATCCGTAGTCAGGTGCTCTATCCAATTAAGCTACAAGTCCAATTTTAAAAGCGGTGCAAATATAACACAATTTCCAAAACACGCTAAACTTTAGCGGTACTTTTCCATTTTATCGTCAATGGTCACATTATTTTCAAAATCGACCTGTATTTTAAGGTTGGTAAGCATCTTTCCTCCCCCGGCTTCCCTGACTGCCTCATGAATTTTATCAAGCAGGGAGGGCAGTTCGTTGTAACTACATTCAACCACGGTTTCAAACGGACAAACCTTGTAGGTGTGGCCAGTTTCTTTTATCGCTTCTATGGCTTTATCCACCAGCGCATAACTTAACTTCCCATCAGACTGGGGAAGTACCTGTATTGCAAAGTTTATTTTATTCTTCTTCCAGTCCATCATCAAAATCATCTTCTGGTTCGATGGTGTTTTGCTTGTTGATTATCTCAAGAATTTCGCTTCGGGAAAGAATCTTAACATTGGTAATTATCATATCTTCCTCCAGAAAATCGCCGTATTGGTTACATTCCTCCACTACATTATTAAAAACCTGTTTGATATCGCTTGTAACAGGTAATAAAACCTGTGCCGAACTAAATCCTTCAGAAAAATCGATAGATTCGAATTCACCATCATCCGGTTTCAAATTGAATATAAGTTCGTCCTTAACCAGCTTCTGCTGTGCAGAAGAAAGCATGCTGTTCCTTTCCCGGTTAATGAATACGATATAGTAACGCAATTTTTTATCTTTCCCGCCAAGTCCGGTAGAAATAAAATATTGTTTTTCATCGAGAAGCGAAGTCTGCAGCAACATTTTATTCTCCTGAAAAGCCAGCACTGCCCAGCTGCGCAAATCGCCTTCCGCTTTTTTTAAAAATTCCTCTATGGTACGATACGCTTTTACACTGTCTAAACCAGCAAGTCCAATAAGTATTTCTTTTTTCTTTTCAATATCGGTATCCGGAAGAAATAGTTTTTTGCCTTCTGAAAGGTAATCTTTATCGGCACTTTGTTCTTTCACCTCTTTCGACCGTTCAAAATATTTCATTTGAACCTCCAGATCGATTTGTTCTTCCAGAATATTAAAATTCTCCGGCAAATCGTCAAATATCTTTTGGATGTCATTATATATGTTTTCGTCTTCCATCAAATGTTTTTATACAACAAAAGTAACCAGAACTTCCCACATTAAGAAAATTTAATTCTATTATTAAATAAAAGGAATTTAAATATCTTTGCATCGTTATTTTTATTTGATTTAAATTAACGGACGAAGGGAGACATATCTGTAGTGAAGTTGAGTGAAGTTAAATACAAGGAAACTGTTGTTATTACCAAAATACTGGGCCACGGCTCATTCCGGAGGCGTATCTCAGAAATGGGCTTTGTAAAGGGAAAGGAAGTCAGGGTGATTAAAAATGCACCATTTAACGGCCCGTTCGAATTTAAGATTCTGGATTACAACGTTTCGCTACGTAAATCGGAAGCTGAATTAATTGAAGTAGTTCCGGTTAAAGAGTTTGATAAGACCATTAACGGCAGTTATCAAGGCATAATTGACCGCAAAATAAGCCCTGTTAATCAATCGGAAAGATCCCGAACAATTAATATTGCTCTGGTAGGAAATCCCAACTGTGGAAAAACAACTTTATTTAATTTTATCTCGAAATCAAAAGAAAAAGTAGGTAATTACAGTGGTGTAACCATTGATATTAAAAAAGCCAGGTTAAAAACAAAAGGATATACCTTTAACTTTTACGACCTTCCTGGAACTTATAGCCTCACAGCCTATTCGAATGAAGAGATTTTTGTTAGAAAATTCATTTATGAGCAAACACCCGACATAGTTATAAATGTAATTGATTCGACTAACCTTGAAAGAAACCTTTTCCTTACCACCCAGCTTATCGACATGGATTTGAGAATTGTTGGTGCCCTGAATATGTATGATGACCTGGAACGGAAAAAAATTGAATTCAGAATTGAGGAGCTGTCAAAATTGCTGGGGATACCATTTGTTCCAACCATCAGCTCAAAAGGGATTGGACTGGATGATTTGATCGACAAGGTAATTGATGTTTTTGAAGGAAAAGATAAAACTTCACGACATGTCCATATTAATTATGGAAAAGAGCTTGAGGAGGCAATTAAAAAAATAGTGCAAAAGGTACGGGAAGACAAACCGGTAACCGATAAAATTTCCTCACGTTTCTTATCCCTCAAATTGCTGGAAAAAGACCCGCATGTTCATGAACTGCTATCAGATTATTCAAATTATGCTGAAATAAAAAGTACCACCGAACAGGAAATCAAAAAAATAGAATCACTTAAGAACGAAAAGAGTGAAACAATAATAACCGATGCCAAATACGGGTTCATTACCGGCGCTTTGAAGGAAACCTTTAAGAATCCTTTTCGTAAGCAGCGGTCAGGATCAGAAAGAATAGATGACATATTGACCAATAAATTCCTGGGGTTCCCGATTTTTGTTGCCATCCTGTTTGTAATGTTTTACGCTACCTTTAACCTGGGTTCCTATCCTATGGACTGGATTGATGCCGGGATTGTGGCTTTAGGTGATTTCATTTCAAACCTGATGCCTGATGGCATGTTAAAGGACTTACTGGTGAAGGGCATTATAAACGGAACCGGAAGCGTGCTGGTATTTCTGCCAAACATTCTTATCCTGTTCTTTTTTATATCCCTGCTCGAGGAATCAGGTTATATGGCACGTGCCGCCTTCATCACCGATAACATTATGCACCGTTTTGGGCTACATGGCAGATCGTTTATTCCGCTCATAATGGGATTCGGATGTAATGTTCCTGCTATAATGGCTACACGGTCGATGCGCAACAGAGGCCACCGCTTGCTCACTATGATGATTGTCCCGTTTATGTCGTGCAGTGCACGCTTACCGGTTTACATACTTATCATTTCAGCATTTTTCCAAAAATATGAAGCGTTTATTTTAATAGGAATCTATGCTGTTGGAATTCTCTTCGCTTTCATTACTGCTCATATTTTGAACCTCACAGTTTTCAAAAAAAAGGAAACACCTTTTGTAATGGAACTGCCCTCATACAGATTACCGACCTTTCGAAATATAGTGTACCACATGTGGGATAAAACTCAGCATTATTTAAAAAAGATCGGGACTGTTATTTTACTGGGAGTCATTATTATATGGGCACTGGAATATTTTCCCAGGGAAACTTCGGATACCGACAGGTATGAGGCACAAATAGAGACTATAAGTCAGCGTGAAGATTTAAATCCAGCTCAAAAAGAAGAATTATTGACCGAAATTCAACAGGAAATGGAATCCGATCGACTTATAAATTCGTACCTCGGCAAAATCGGACAGGGGATTGAACCCGTCATGCGTCCTCTTGGATTCGACTGGAAAATGAGCATCAGCCTCGTGGCCGGATTGCCGGCAAAAGAGATCGTGGTAAGTACAATGGGAGTTATTTACCAGAGCAATGCTGATGAATCAACTGTCAACCTTCAAAACAGATTGCAGGATGAAGAGCATACCCGTGGAGAGAATGCGGGGAAAAAGGTATTTACAACACCGGTAGCACTGGCATTTCTTATCTTCATACTGCTGTACTTCCCTTGTGTTGGAGTGGTGGCCACCATAAAAAATGAATCGGGATCATGGAAATGGGCGGCATTTGTGGTTGTTTATACTACGGCTCTGGCCTGGGTAATGGCCTTTGTGGTTTATAATGTTGGAAATTTATTTACCTGATATGCTGCAGGAAATAATTACATATATTATTGTTGCAGTTGCTGTTGGCCTGGCCTTGTGGAAAATGTACAAAAAGCTTTCGGGTAAAAGGAAGAAAACCAAACAGTACAGAAAAGCACCATCTTCCGCTCCGCACAATTGTTCCGATTGCATTGCCGATTGTTCGTTACGCAATGCTGTACCTGCTGTCAGACAAGAAAACGAAGAACTTTGTGAAACAACTGTAAAAAAGAAAAAAAATCCGCGGACCTAGTACTATTTTTCTCTGAGCAATAGTATCAAAATAATACCTGCCAGGATTTATTTCACAGCGAGCCTGAGAATTAAATCCGGTTGACACCTGGGTCTACCTGTATCTTTAGGGGCGTCACAATCCGAACAGAATAGAAAGACCTACAAATACACCATAATTCTAAGTATAGAACGGCAGAATGTTGTTCATGATGGCTTTACCATTAAAAACCAAGGTGAACAAGGCTCTTTGTATAACAGCTAAAGTACGCTAAGCTGCCGTATGGTTTCTTTTGGATTTTCAGAATTAAAAACAAAACTTCCGGCAACAAGTACATCTGCGCCGGCTTCAATCAATTGTTTACCAGTATCGAAATTCACCCCGCCATCTACCTCAATAAGGCAGGAGGAATTATTTTCCCGAATTATGTTCTTTAGCTGTCTAACCTTTTTATAGGTGTTTATGATAAATTTTTGTCCTCCAAAACCAGGATTAACTGACATCAGCAGCACCATATCGAGTTCCGATATAATATCAGATAAAACAAACACCGGAGTATGCGGGTTGAGGCAAACACTGGCTTTCATTCCATTTTCTTTTATGGCATTTACGGTTCGATGAAGATGAGGGCATGTTTCATAATGGACAGTCAGCCATGAAGCCCCGGCTTTTGCAAATGCTGCGATAAAGTTATCAGGATTGGAAATCATTAAATGAACATCAAGCGGTTTTTCAGCCACTTTTTTCACATGTTCTATCACCGGAAGACCAAACGATATATTCGGAACAAAAACACCATCCATAACGTCACAGTGGATAAATGCCGCAGCACTTTCATTTATCATCTGAATATCCTTCTCCAGATGATTAAAATTTGCAGCAAGGATAGAAGGAGCTATTTTTGGTTTCAACTAACTAAAATTATTTATTTTAAAGGTATCAGATGGAATTCGTATGATTCTTTGATATCATCAAATGCAGATGTAAATACATACTCATACTTATTTCATACAATCAGCCTATTGCCCAAGATAAGCTTTCAGAAGACGATTCCTGTATTGATTTCTCAATTTCTTTATTGCTTTTTCCTTTATTTGGCGAACCCGCTCGCGTGTGAGTCCAAATTCATCACCAATCTCTTCAAGGGTATGGGCCGGCACATTATTTAAACCAAAGTAATAACGCAATATATCGGCTTCTCTTCCACCCAAAGTAGAAAGAGAACGTTCAATTTCCTTTCTGAGAGAATGATCAAGTAATCCCGAATCAGGACTGGGAGAATCTTCATTCAGCATTACATCGTACATACTATTCACCTCTTCATCGCGAAGAGGAGCATCCATAGAAACATGTCCGTTTGAAAAATTCATTGCATCTTCAACTAATTCTGCTTTCGATTCCATCAGTTCCGCCACTTCATCAATCGTTGGATCACGCTGATATTCCTGCTCCAGTTTATTGAATGTTTTATTAATTTTATTGATTGATCCTATTTTATTTAAGGGAAGTCTCACTATTCTGGATTGCTCTGCCAGCGCCTGAAGAATGGATTGCCGAATCCACCACACAGCATAAGATATGAATTTAAAGCCACGCGTTTCATCAAAACGTTCAGCGGCTTTTATTAATCCAAGATTCCCTTCATTTATAAGATCAGGTAAACTTAACCCCTGGTTCTGATATTGTTTAGAAACAGATACTACGAAACGAAGGTTTGCCTTAATAAGGGTTTCAAGTGCTTCACGATCTCCTTTTTTAATTAATTTGGCAAGTTCGACTTCTTTATCCGCAGAGAGCAGTTCTACTTTACCGATTTCATGCAAATACTTATCGAGAGACAATGTATCGCGATTAGTAACTTGTTTGGTAATTTTTAGCTGTCTCATAAACTTGGTATTACACTGGCTTAAATAAACTTAAAAATATTTAATTGCACAAAAAATGATAACAATTTCTTCACAAAATTTTTAACATTTACTTATGACAAACATCAGTTAATACAAAAAGTTCATTTTTACTTGTTGGCAAACTCTTTCAGGTAATTTCTGAAATTGTCATACTCCTTATTCATAGCAACCGCTTTTTTTTCTCCTTTCATAAATTCAGCCAGCTTTTCGGGTATTGGCACCCCTTGCTTACCAATTACCTCTTCAACTGTTTCTTTAAATTTGGCAGGATGCGCTGTTTCAAGAAAAACGCCCAGTTGCTCAGGTTTTAAAAAATCTTGTAACGCCATATAGCCACATGCTCCATGAGGATCGCACAGATAACCTGTTTTATCATAAACTTTTTTTATAGTATTACGTATTTGGTCATCAGAAAACCGAAAGCCTTTTATAATAGAGGATATTTTCTGGTGAGAATGATTATACAAATCAAGAATCCTGGCAAAGTTACTCGGTGATCCAACGTCCATGGCATTGGCAATGGTTTCTACAGATGGCCGTGGATTATAAACGCCGCTTTTAAGATATTCATGCACTATATCATTTTCATTGTTGGCAGCAAGGAAATAATCTACCGGCAAACCCATTTCACGTGCAAAAAGACCAGCTGTAAGATTGCCAAAATTGCCACTGGGAACTGAAATAATAAATTCCTTATTTTGAACCACCCCCAGATCTTTCAAACGGGCATAGGCATTGAAATAATAAAAAGCTTGCGGAAGAAAACGCGCTACATTAATAGAGTTTGCTGAAGTAAGTGCCAAAATTCTATTGAGTTCTTCATCAAGAAAAGCTGTTTTTACCAGATGTTGACAATCATCAAAATTTCCATCCACTTCTATGGCCATGATATTCTGCCCAAGGGTTGTAAACTGAGATTCCTGTATCTTGCTCACTTTTCCTTTAGGATATAGCACATGCACATGAATTCCCTCCACACCAAGAAAACCATTGGCAACAGCACTTCCTGTATCTCCGGACGTTGCTACCAGCACATGTACCGGATTTTCGTTGCCTTTCAAAAAATAATTAAGCAAACGTGCCATAAACCGGGCACCTACATCTTTAAATGCAAGAGTAGGACCATGAAATAATTCCAATGAATAAATATTACCCGAAACATTTACCACCGGGCAGTCGAATTGCAGCGTGTCATAAACAATTTCCTTAAGATGATTCTCCTGCACATCTTTAGCAAAGAATTTTTTCGCAACTTCAAAAGCAATCTCCTGCAAAGAAAGATCTTGTATAATGTCAAAAAAAGCTGGTTCAAATTTCTCAATTTTTCTGGGCATGTACAAGCCATTGTCGGCTGCTAACCCTTTAATAACAGCTTCTTTTAAAGTTACCTCCGGAGTTTTTTTATTTGTGCTGTAATATTTCATATTTATTTTATGTGATGTTATAAAAATGATAGTTACATTTTAGATAAAAGTTTATCATGCTGCCAATAAGGTTACATCAACAAAAAAATGAAATTTTAAAAACTTCATCTCTGAAGCATGTTTCCCTGGAAGGCAATTTTTTCAATTCAATATTTAAATCTCCAGAAATTTTCGGATAAACTCATCTCCTTTCAATAATCCCATTTGCCCTTTGCTAACACTAAACTCATCGTAAACCTCTACCTCATCCGGATGAATACCAGGTTTATATATAATAAATGGGACCGGTTCTCTGGTATGGGTTTTAAGTGCACAAGGAGTTGGATGATCAGGAAGAATGGCAATAGCCACCTGTTCATTCAATTTTTTAGTCTCTTCAAGGATGTATTTTACAACTCTTTGGTCGAGGTATTCAATCGTTTTTATTTTTAATTCCACATCCCCCTCATGCCCTGCTTCATCACTTGCTTCGATATGCAGGTAAACAAAATCATTTTTTTTCAACGCTTCCACAGTTGCCTGCGCTTTCCCTTCATAATTGGTAGTATATAATCCAGTAGCACCTTCCACCCGTATTACTTCCATTCCGGCATAGACGCCAATTCCCTGAACCAAATCGACAGCTGAAATTACTGCTGATTTTTTTATGCCATACATTTCATTTAGTGATGACATTTTAGGTTTATAGCCAGGAGACCACGGCCAGATACTATTAGCTTCAGGTTTTTTCTTTTTTCTCCTGATTTGGTTAACAGGATGATTTTTCAGCAATTGCTGTGATTTAATGATAAGATTATTCAATAAAGATGCAGTATGTTCTGCTTCTTGTGCAGCAGGCTTAATTAATACATCCTGATACGGGGTACCTGGCACATCATGTGGAGGTGTACATTTCAATTCCTTATGTCCGTTTTTAATTACAAGCAGGTGTCGATAGGAAACTCCAGGATAAAATTTCACATTTTCATCTGATAGTTCATCATTAAGGTATTGAATTAAAACACCAGCTTCTTCGTTTGAAATATGCCCGGCTGAATGATTTTTTATTCTTTCATCTTCTATGGTAAGTAAATTGCATCGCAATGCCATATCACCAGGATTCAATTCAACACCCATGCTGGCAGCCTCCAATACACCACGTCCTTCATATACTTCCTCAACATTATATCCCAAAACAGCCATATTTGCTATCTCACTTCCTGGATGCATGTTCTCAGGAACTGTTATCAGTCTTCCAGATTGACCATTTTTTGCTATCCAGTCGATATTGGGTTTTTGTGCCATCTGAAGTGGTGTCTTTCCACCATAATGTTTCAGAGGCTCATCCGACATTCCGTCACCAAGTATTATTAAATATTTCATTTCATTCGGGTTAAATATTCGACACTTTTATTAGATCGGCAAAAACGCCGGCAGCTGTTACAGAAGCACCTGCTCCATATCCTTTTATAAGCATCGGAAATTCATGATAGCGTTCGGTAGTGTACATCACCAGGTTATTACTTCCCTCCAAATCGAAAAAGGGATGCCTTGAATCTACCTCCTGCAATCCAATTTGTGCCTTTCCATTTTCGTATTGCGCAACAAACCGCCACATTTTGTTTTCTTCTTCCAGCTTTTTACGTTTTTCTTCAAATTCAACATTAATCTTTGGTATTTTTTCCCAAAACTGTTCAAGACTACCTTCAAACATCTCATTGGGAATAAACCGTTCAATGGTGATATCCTCCATCTCAAGCGGATAACCTGCTTCCCGGGCCAGTATAAGAATCTTTCGGGCTACATCGACGCCACTCAGGTCGAGCCGTGGGTCAGGCTCCGAATATCCTAGTTCTCTGGCCATTTTTATAGTTTCACTTAATGAGATTTCACCTGAAATGGTATTAAATATGAAATTTAATGTTCCGGAAAGTACAGCTTCAATCTTTAAAATCTTATCCCCAGAATTAACCAGATCGTTCAAGGTATTTATGATTGGCAATCCGGCTCCTACATTGGTTTCAAACAAAAATTTCACACCTTTCTCTTTGGCTGTATTTTTCAGGTCAATATAAATTTCATAGGCAGATGATGCAGCAACTTTATTGGCAGTAACAACAGAAACATTTGATTGAAGAATCTCCTTGTAAAAAGTGGCTACTTCTTCAG
>JBEPWX010000073.1:0-9890 GCA_041642235.1 Mariniphaga sp. | reverse complement strand
TACTGCTTTCCGGGAAATGAAGCCTTTTTCACAGCTTATATTTTCAGCATTTGTTATTCTGGTTTGTTTTCTGGTTTTTATGTTTATTTCAATGGTAGTAGCTATCCCCCTTTTTGGGATGGATTCCATACTAAATATGCCTTCTGTTTCTGATTTAAATAATCCCGAAAGCATCCGGTTTCTAAAATATTTTCAAGTGATGCAATCCATTGGTTTATTTATTGTCCCTCCCTTTATTCTCGCATGGTTATATCATGGCAATCCCAATGAATATCTTTTCCTGAACAAAAAAGTTTCACTAGCTTCCTCCTTCTATATAATTGTAATGACTTTCTTCGCCTTGCCGCTTATCAATTTCATTGGTGAGTGGAATAATCAAATGGCCTTTCCTGAATGGCTATCTGGTTTGGAAGATTGGATGAAAAATGCTGAAGAGAGGGCTGCAGAACTTACGGAAGCTTTTTTACAGGTAAATTCTTTGGGCGGCTTGTTATTCAACCTGTTCATGATCGCTTTCCTGCCTGCTATTGGGGAGGAATTGCTTTTTCGGGGAGTTATACAACGAATCTTCACCCAGTGGACCAGAAATCATCACTGGGGAATCTGGATTTCTGCAATTTTATTCAGTGCTTTACACATCCAGTTTTACGGTTTTGTACCACGCATGCTGCTTGGAGTATTGTTTGGTTATCTGCTGATATGGAGCGGCTCAATCTGGTTGCCAATTATTGCTCATTTCTTTAACAATGCATTTGCAGTGATTGCCATGTACCTAATCGATAACAATATATTAAATCCCCAGGTAGAGGAAATTGGCACCAATTCCGAAAGCTATTATGCAGCAGTATTAAGTTTAATGCTCTTAATTCTATTAATAAGACTAATCCAAAAAGATAATCAAGGGAAAAAACCCGATTACCTGAGTGTCTAAGGGATTAAAATAAACAAGACATTTAATTCACTGTGGTAGCAGGAACAAATTAATTAAAGTCAAAAAGCAAATCTACCTGCATTCCTTCAGCCTTCAGCTTTTTCTTTTCATTTCGTCTGAAAACATACACCACACCATATTCCTGTGCCCGCTGCCGTGTATGTTTAGTTGGAAGGTCAGCCATATTCTCTTCAATTTCAGTCCACATTCGGCTAATGAACTCATTGGTAGTTTTTCGCAAATTTTGCAATTTCTCATACGACCTTAGCGTATTTCTTCTGAGATTTTGCTGAAAAATTGCCGCTTCATTGAAATCCTCAACCTTTACCTTTACCAGTGCAATGGAAGGATTATAAACAGGACTTCCACCTTTTTGCATTCGTTTTTGCTCACCTTGTATGATGCTTTTACCCCACTCCAGAATCTCCTGTTCTGAATTCAATGAGGGAACTTTACCTTCACTATCGTATAAACCATAAAATGAAAGTACCTCCTCTTTCAATTCCTCCCGTTCAATGTTCATAAAAAGCACTTGTATGAAGTGCGAAACATAAAGCCGGGCCTTTTCATGTGCAGCTTTATAACCTGCATTTTTTTCCGATTCAATCTTCAGATTCAGTTCATGGTGTTTAAGATGATTCTCGAAGTTGGTCTTAATGTTCTTTAATTCAAACAGCGTATTTTTTGAATAGGCAAGTTTGCCTGCATCCCGGTCGGAAATAACGTTTAAAGCAGCATCCAATGCACGAAGACGCGCTTTGTCGGTAGTTGGCAATCGGCGATATGGCATAACTTATTTTTTAAATGTTTATGCGAAGTTAAGCTATTTTAGCCGCCTGACATTGCTGTTCGCATTAAATTTTATGCACAATTATTTGTGAATAAGATCAACCAATTGCCTTTCAGAAATGCTTTGCAAACTCCCGTATATTAGGTTTGCTGTTAACATTTTCCCTATTTTTACCCAAAATTTAATTGGAATGAAATTAGTTTTTGCTACCAACAACCGACATAAGCAGCAGGAATTACAGGCAATTCTTGGAAGCAGCTACGAGTTATTAACTCTGAAAGACATTGGCTGTTTTGATGATATTCCTGAAGAACAGCCCACATTAGAAGGCAATGCACGGCAAAAGGCATTTTACGTATTTGAAAAGTACAGTTGCTCTTGTTTTGCTGATGACACAGGACTGGAAATTGAGGCATTAGACAATAAACCGGGAGTTTATTCTGCCCGTTATGCCGGAGACTCCAAAGATTCTCAGGCAAATATGGATAAAGTATTACATCAACTCGAAAAAATAAAAAACCGGAAAGCACGTTTTAGAACAGTGATTTCACTTGTGATGAACGGATTTGAAAAGCAATTTGAAGGGATTGTAGAAGGAGAAATCACCAGGGAAAAAAGAGGCAAATCAGGATTTGGCTACGATCCCATTTTTCTTCCTGCCGGTTTTAGTAAAACCTTTGCCGAGATGAATCTGGAAGAGAAAAACCAAATCAGCCACCGTGCCCGGGCAGTTAAAAAACTGGTTGAATACTTACTTGATGTTGATAACAAATAAATTTTATGCAAAAAATAGTCTTACTGTTTCTGGCTTTATGGCTTGCTTACCCGGTTGTAGCACAACAGCGGCAGAATAGCTGGCAAGAGCATCTTTCTTACACAAACGGGAAAAAAGTTGCAGTAGCTGAAAACAAAATCTATTGCGCTACAGAAGGAGGATTGTTTTATCTAAACCGCAATGACAACAGTCTGAACAAATTTACAAGAGTAAACGGTTTGAGTGATTTTGGTATCCAAACAATTGGCTGGAGCGATAAGCATAAAATATTAATGGTAGTATACAACAACAGCAACATCGATCTTATAAATGAAAATACTATAATAAACCTTTCTGATATAAAGCGGAAGCAGATGACAGGTGATATGAATATTTACAACATCACCTTCCATGAAGATGAAGCTTTTCTTTCATGTGGCTTTGGTATTGTTTCGGTAAACCTCCTGCGAAAGGAAATTAAGGAAACCTGGTTCATTGGCCCCAACGGAAATGCGCTAAGAGTAAATGATGTTGAAATTTTTGATTCTATCATTTATGCTGCCACCAACAACGGGTTGTACAGGGCAAACTTCAATAATCCAAACCTCATTGACTACCGTAACTGGGAAATGGTAACGAACATCCCGCAATCCGGAAATAAATTCAGCCACCTTATAGTACATGGCGGATGGTTGATTGCCAACTATACCCCCGATGAATACAGTCAAGATGCGATGTACCGCTATACAGGCACCGGTTGGATACCCTATCTGCCGGGAATTCAATATGTAAATGATGCACAGGTAACAGGAAATTACCTTACCATTGCAAGCCGTGCCGAATTTTTTGTTGTTAATGAAAATCACACCATTACAGGTATGGTGAATTCCTATCCGTTTATCAATGAAACAGCAACTCCAATTGCTCCTGCAAGTATTGAATTGAGCAACGATGGAGTTTTATGGATTGCCGATAATTTTTATGGTCTGGTAAAATATGCGGATCAATCAGCAGAATTCTTTTTCCCTGAAGGACCCTCCGATAACCGGGTTTTTTCACTCTATACCAATATGAACGATCTTTGGGTTGCCCCGGGAGGCAGAACTGAATCCTGGAACAATATATTTCAATTGCCCAGGTTTCAGCAATACCGGAATGGAGAATGGAATATATTCAGTAATAAAACAGTTGCAGGAATTGAAGGATTTTTTGATGTGGTTGAAATTGTTGCCCATCCTTCCAATCCCGATCACCTGTTTGTGGCAAGTTGGGGAGGGGGGCTCCTTGAGTTTCTGAATGGGGAACTTGTTAACCGGTATACCAACAAAAACAGTCCGTTGCAGACAGCTTATCCCACTAAACCAGATGAACCTTACGTCAGGATTGGCGGCCTTGGTTTCGATTCAGAAGGAAATCTGTGGATTACCAACTCAGAAGTGGAAAAAAATCTCCATAAGCTTACTCCGGGCGGAGAATGGGAAACCTTTTCATTAACCGGAGTTACCAGAAACAACATTGGAAGATTAGTAATAACTCAAAACGATGACAAATGGATACAGGTTCCACGCGGCAACGATGCATATGTGGTGAATAAGGACGGCACCGAAAAAAAACGGTTGCTGGTGACTTCCTATTTTAATAACGGTCAACAGGAAATTATTAATCGGATGAATGATGTGTACTGTTTAACTGAAGATTTGGAAGGTGCTATATGGATTGGCACTTCAAAAGGTGTTGCTGTTTATAATAATCCACGGAGAATCTGGGAAGACGGAAATCTTTATGCTATTCAACCCAGCCTGAACTTAAACGATGGGCTTTATCACCCGCTTCTTGAAACCGAAACCATTACTGCCATTGCCGTTGATGGAGCCAACAGAAAATGGCTGGGAACCAGAAACTCAGGAATCTATCTGGTATCGGAAATGGGAGAAGAGGAGGTACTACATTTCAACAGCGAAAACTCTCCCTTGCTTTCAAACAATATTACTGCGCTGGCAATCAATCCGAATTCAGGTGAGGTTTTTATTGGTACCAGTGAAGGATTAATATCCTATAAAGGTAATGCCATATCAGGAAAAGATACCTATGCCGATGTATATGTGTATCCCAATCCGGTCAGGGAAACATGGGATGGCCCGGTAACCATTACTGGCCTGATTGAAGAAACCGACATTAAAATTACCGACATCAATGGAAATCTTGTTCATCAAACCACATCACTTGGAGGACAGGCAGCCTGGGACGGCCGGAACCTAAATGGAAACCGTGTTAAAACAGGCATTTACCTTGTATTCTGCACCGATAGATTTGGAGAAAATACACACATTGAAAAACTTTTATTCATAAACTGAACGTGCTTTACGAATCAATTAGTAGAAACTATTAATTTACCATAAATGCTAGTCTCCGGCGAAGGAATTGTTCTGCGTGGTGTTAAATATGGCGAAAACAATATAATAGCTACCATTTACACTAAAGAATGGGGCAGGCAAGCCTATATAGTGAATGTTTCCCGCAACAGAAAATCTCAAAACAGGTCAGGTATTCTGCAACCTTTGTTTTTTGTAAATATTGTAGCTTACCAAAAAAATACAAGAGAAATTCAGCGTATAAAAGAACTAAAAAACCAGCCGGTATATCAAAGCATTCCATTTGATGTGGTAAAATCTTCGCAAATAATATTTTTAGCTGAACTGCTGTATAAAATTTTCAGGGAACAGGAAAGTTCACCCGACACCTTCAGTTTCATTAAAAATTCACTGTTGTATTATGACTTAACAGAAAACCCGGCAGCAAATTTCCATTTGTGGTTTATGTTCAGGATGACTGAATTTGCAGGAATTATGCCCGACACTTCGAAAGCAGGTTTCGAAGGATGGTTCGATATGCGGGGAGGTGCAATAGTTCCATTTGAACCCTCACATCCGTTTTTTATGAATAAAGAAGCAACCGGTGTTCTTATAAAGCTGGCCTCTTTAGAAATAAAAGATATTGCGAAATTACGCATATCTTCACCCCTTCGTAATTCACTTACACTAAAGTTGGTGGAATACTACCAATTACACTTCGAACGCCTGGGTGAAATAAAATCACTAAAAGTGCTGCATGAACTGTTTTCTTAAACTTACATTTTCAGGGAAGCTTTTGAAAATATATGCTCCGGAATGTCCTGGTTAAACTTTATATCCAGCACTTTAAATTCAGTACCATCCCCCTGCTTCAGCATATCCTTGTAGAGGATTGTTTTGGGAAACCAGCGTCCATCCACCTGAATCACATCGCTCATAACTGAACGCTTAAGCAGTTGTCCGCTTTTGGCAAACAAATCTTCCCTTAAAGGAACATATCGTTCTGCATCCACCCATAGCTTTCGCGAAGCATAAGCCACATCGTCGACCTTAGCTGTCAGCTCAAGAACCCAGGCCTTTCGTCCGTCAATATCCTCGCTGCCAATTACCTCTGCATCGTATGTTTCAGTGAGCTTACGGTCATCCATCATATCTTCATACGAAAGGTCGGATCCCATTACCGACTGCCGTAACATATGTCCAGAAATCTGAATGGTGCGGTCGGTCGATGGAGAATAAATCCAAAGCTGGTCTTCCAACTTCAGCATCTTTGTACCCTGTTCACGAGCCGGAGAGAGATACTCAGTAAACGATTTTTCATCTCCCACCGACCATGTTTTGGAAGTAATGGTACGGCTGCTCCGCCTGCCATGTATTGTCATTGAAGATTCAAACACCCTGTTATCAGATGACATGTTCTGATCAATTCTTTCCAAAATTTCATCAGCTTCTGGCTGACTGTAACCCATAACCAGCCAAACGGATAATATCGCTGTTAAAATGTACTTCATTGTATCAAATCTTTAAAATTTTCCTATATATTTTACTCCGGCAAAGCATTCCCATCAGGCTTCCAGTTCCTTAAACAACTGAGAAGTTTTACGTTTATATATTCCAATACCGGCAAGCATGGTGCCAATTACAGTTGAAAGGAGTCCCGGAATAAACCCTATGTAATAATCAACCGGAGTAATGCGGGTACGGAGGATTGTAGGCATCATCATGGAAGCACCTTCCATCATTCCGGAAATATTAATACCATACTTTTGCACAAGGGCTGCAAAAAACAGGCCTGCAGCAGTTCCAATCAGAGTACCTGCAATGCCAATAACAACCGATTCGTAAATCAATGTTCGGTATACATGGCTCTTCTCCTCACCCATTGCCAGCCTGACTCCAAATTCCCCATACCGGCGTAAGCCGCCAAGCAGCCCGGCATTCCATAGTACCAGGGCCATTGCCAGCACAAATACCATGGTGATGTAAACCGACCATACATTCGACAACTCAACATACTGGCCCATGCTTCCCTGCTGGCTGAGTGTTTTCATTACAGGAGCGAATTCATCATTTCCGGCAGCATATTCATTATTGAAGGAACTGGCTGTATTTAATGCCTTATCGTTGTCATAAAACCCGGCATGAAGGAATCCAACCACTTCTCCGGCTGCATCCTGCATATCCAGGGCCAGCCGTGCATCTTCAATATCAACAAGAATGCTGCCCCTGTCGAGTGCTTCGGTACCGAACGACACAGTGCCTGCTACACGAAAATTATACATTGTCATGCTGCCATTCATTGTCGAACCAATCAGGGTTACTTCATCACCCGGCTCTACCATCAGCTTCGAAGCAAATTCATCGCTGAGCAATGCTTCACCCTGTTCCTGAAGCATTTGTCCGCGAACAAGCGACTTTTGTATATTCAGTCGATTGGCTTCTCTGCTGCCCTCCGACAGAAAATCCATGGCAAAGCCTGCGGCAGGCCCCTGTGCTTTGGTCTCACCGCTCTCATCGGGAGCATCAATCAATCCCCCAAACTGAATCCGGGATGTCCAGGTATATCCGGGATACTGCTGTTCCAAATCATTTACCAACTCTTTCACATCCATTAATGCCAGGTCAAGAGGCAGCTGATTCATATTATCAGCATAAGCCCTTGTCATAACCTTCACATGCCCGTGCGAAAAGCGAGCATTCATCTCAATGGTGTCGCCCATGAAACCAGTAATGTATGCATGAAGAAACACGGTAAGCATAACACCAATGGCTACCACAATCACCGGCAGACGGCTTCGGCTGGTATCCCGAATAAGTCCTTTGATTAAAAATTTTATCATTGTATTCTCCCCCTTAAAGCTTCTGTTGGATTCATTTTGGCAATTTTTCGCGAAGGCAGGTAACTGACAACTGTAGTTACCAGAACTACAATAAGCACCGTGGCAATTACCAAACCGACACTGTATATCGGGTAGAGTGTTTGAGCCATAGCCATTCCAAATTCACTGGCTTCTATTGGTATGGTCCATCCCTCGCTGGCCTGCCACCAGAGAAACGGAAATCCATAGAGTGCTGCAACCAATGCCGCAAATACCGAATGCATGGCTCCCTCAATAGTAAACAAACCGACCACCTCACGGCGTGTATACCCCAGGGCAATGTATGTACCTATTTCCTTTTGTCTCCTGAAAATTGAAAGCACCTGTGTATCGAACACTGCCAGCATTGCCAGCAGCAGCAGAATAAAATAAAGAACCGATTGCCCCACGGTTTTGCTTTTAATAAGCTGATCCACTGAGGCTGTAAGTTCATTCTTCGGTTTGTGATTCCAGACACCAATATCTTGTCGTTCCTTTTCAGCATCAGAAAAAGTAATAATGGTTGCTTCATTTTCCAGCAATGTCAATTCACGTAGTTTCTCCAGGGGGATATAAATTTGTCCCGATTCAATGGCAGGTACATTGCTTGTAAAAACTTCCGCAATAAAAATTTCGGTGGCATCGAACATGCCATTGGCATCGCGCCAGCGCATTGTCAGCCGGTCGCCCTTTCTTACATTCATGTTTCGCGACAGGATTGCACCAACAACAGCCGGCACAGCATCAGGTACCACAGTATCCAGTTTTTGGGTTGGAATCATCAGGATTTCCTGCCCGGGCCTGATACCGGTAATGGCAACCGGCTGCATCCGGCCCTCGGGATAAATTGTACCCTGCACCACCAGCATGGGCTCCATTGTGCCACGCGCCAATTCATCACTGAATTCGGCCGGAACAGGTGCATGACTTTCGGTAAGGGTAAACGGATCATACGGATCATATTGCTCATGCCAGAATTGGCCTCCACCGATCTGCCAGTTGGTCATATCGGTCTTGGCCTGGTAATCCCATCCTGCCATAAGCCCTTTCATCCAGATAATCACCACAAAAGAAAATGAAAGCACAAGCACATTGAGCCAGGTTCGTAAACCGGCGCCAATGAGATTGCGATAAGCCAGTTTTAATGCAGTTTTCATGATTATTGTTATTAACGGTTCTATTTCAGTAAAAAGTGATCAGTGAAAAGTGAAAAGTAAAAAGTAAACAGTGAACAGTAAACGGTAAACAGTAAATAGCACATGGTAATTAAAAATCACCCATCATTTTCAATGTCAATTTTCTTTGTTGGCAGCACATTGATGATTTATCGATCATTGAGTTTAACATTTTACCTATCTTCTCACACTTGCCAACCAAATCCCTTTTAACCGATTCCTCAATATATCCACATTCCAGTGATTCTTCAATCCAATGCTGCGTTTCATATTGTTCTGAATCCGAATCGGTCAGTTTTAAGATAAAATGGTTTTCATACCTCCTCTTACCCCAGGCTTCAGCAATCTGAGCACCAACAGAACGGGAAGATCTACGAATCTGATCTGTAAGAGCATACCTTTCTTCCTTCGGAAAGGTGGCAGTCATTTTAAAAATCTGTCTCGACAATTCTCTTGATTGCTTGTAAACTTCCAAATCCCGAAAGCTTCTAGCATACCTGTTAATCTTTTCCATTTGGCTGATCAATTTAGCTATTGACTACTAACATTAATAACAAATGTATTACTTCTTACTCTTTACTGTTTACCGTTTACTGTTTACCGTTTACTTCGAATGTCTTCCGCCGCTTCCTACAACCTCTTTCTCCTCAGCTTCTGCCTCTCCCACTCTCTCCTCCTTATCAACCCTTCCGTCGAGCAGATAAATCTTCCTGCGGAGGTACTGAATTACCTTCTCGTCGTGGGTAGCAAACAGAAAGGTCGTATTTAATTCCTTGTTCAGTATCTGCATTGTCTGCAGAATATTATGGGAATTGGCTGCATCGAGGTTGGCGGTGGGTTCATCGGCCAGCACCAGCGAAGGTTTTTTCACCATGGCACGTGCAATCGCCACCCGCTGGCATTCCCCTCCCGACAGCTGGGGTGGTTTCGACTTCACCTTTTCCGTTAACCCAACCCACTCAAGGGCATCCATAACCATTTTCTTTCGCTCATCCGCTCCCATTTTCAGAAGAAGCAGGGGAAACTCCACA
>JBEPWX010000072.1:0-10001 GCA_041642235.1 Mariniphaga sp. | reverse complement strand
ATTTATCTGAGGCGGTTTTCCAAGCATTATTTTTGATCGCTGAAGAATTGATTCACGTTTATTATTCCAGCTTTCCTTATCGCAAATATCTACTTTTTTCAATCCAAAACCGAATTTATCATTTTCCTGCCGCAAATCTGTTAAAACATTATTAACTGGAATCGGTCCGGGAGCATTTATTGAACCGGAAGGACAATCAGCAGTTATAAATGGTGCAGCAGTTAATACTCCAAATCCGCTGGCTGCAATGCTGCTTTTCATAAAATTCCGTCTGGAAACCTTTTTTTGTTTTGTCATACTTCCATCATTTTGTTGAAATAAGTAAACGATCAATTCTGTTACAGGATCTAAGATACCATGGATAACCCACAAATGCTGCAATTTTTTGTCAAATTTATATAACCATCCAACAACTTCCTTTAACAGCATATTTGGCACCAATACGGGAGTCAGTGCGTCAATAATATTTAATCGTAAACCTTTGGCTAAAAGGCTAAGGCAATTAAAACTATTCGTCAACCCCAAATTCCCGGAAACTTCTCCACCTTACTTTTCGGCTCTTTGCTCTTTTGTTCTATGTTACACCATGTACGCTCTGCCCCGATAGCTTATAGCTAAAGAAAAACTTTTTAATACATTTATTGTTATAATAATGTTAGTACATTTATTGTTCTAATGGAATATATATTCAGTAAAAAAAAATTATGAAGACATTAAAATTTATCACCCTACTTTTACTATCTGTAGTACTTTTCACATCTTGTAAAGATGATGAGGAAAGAATACCCCGGCAGACAACCAAATCTTATACCTACAGTCAAAACATAAGAGGAACAGCGGGAGTGAAAGGAGAGCTTCCTTCATCTGAACTTAATTTATCTGATGTTGTAGGAACTGAGATTGCAAATAATTTAACAAATGCAGATTTGCAACTTGCTGAAAGTTATCTTGAAATATCTGGTTTAGATGACGTTGAATCACCCGATACAGTAGCAGTGGTATTAGAGGATTTTACCATTAAGGTAGGAAACCGCCAGGAGGTTATTTTAGGTGACTTCACTACAGATGCACAGGGTGTTAATGAATTACCCTCTGACGTCCGGCATTCTACCAATCAAGTTGTCAATCTGATTCAAAATATTTTCACAGATATAACTTCCGGCAACAGAAGAACACAAATTACAGTTTCGTTTATGCCTAATGTGGATATTACTACTGCTGACAATGTTCAGCTGAGAATACATTTTGGAGGTACTTATCATTATGTAGAAATTCAGCAAAATTAAATATATTGTTGCTTTTTAGGCAGGGGGTTGTACCCCTCCTAAATGCAACTATATAATACCATTGACCGGAAAAGTGCATCCCGTACTAATCCAATTAATTTCCTGTTGCTCATATGACTTGTTTCCGGACTTAAGTGGAATAAAATTTGATATTGCAATTTTTCGAATTTCGTTATAAGAAAAATACCATGTCCTTCAATAAACAGTAACCTTTTCACTCAAAAGGAACATATTTCGAAGAGGTGGAGTAGAATAATACACAGGGGAAAGCACAGTATTTTTTCCCCAGGTGCCTTCTTTTACTATCAGAGCCAATGGTAGTCCTGTATGATTAGAACAGGGTGGTACTTTATTCCGGATACAATACTAAAGTTTCAGAAACCGCTGGCGGAAGACTGTATCATACCACCCAACCGGCAATGAAACTTAATACCAGATATTTCAGAAACAGACCGGTAATGCTGAAGATAAACATGTCGCGCAGGCTGAAATTCAAAACTCCTGCAGCTAATGCAATTATGGGAGATGAGAGGGGCAGGAAATTAAAGAAAAAAATGGTGAGATTGCCATATCTGTTAATGTATTTTTCGGCACGCAGGATGCGTTTTTCGCTTACCAGGCGGGTAACGGCTTGACTGTTTATGGTGTATCCTATAAGGTAATCAATGTATTGGGCAATCATTGCGGTTACAAGGGCAAACCAGATGAGCACAGTTTCATCATACCATGTAAGATAGTAAAGAAACGCCATCTCCACGGGCATGAGCAGAAAGAACAGGTACCCCGAGAAATGGATGAGTGAAAAGGAGGTAAGGGTTTGGCTGCGACCTTCATAGATATCCTGCCCGATCGTAAAGGAAATGATTAGGATGGCCACAACCGATATCATTGCAGCAAATGCAACTTTTGGAAACTTCCTCTTTTCTGCTTTCACTGATTTACTATCCTGAACGTGTTGATTAATGCCCCTAAACTACTCCATTCACTGGTTTAAAAAAAATCTTTTTTTGAATCATACTCTATCCCGCTTTTTGAGGCGCTCTAATTTCGCTTTGTGGAAAAAAGAAAGCGCACTTCAATTGCGGGACGGGATTAAAAGAAACACTGATTAATTTCAAAGCAGATTGCTAATTCCCTACCATTTCCTGCAGAAAAAAATAGAAAAATCGTATCGAAGAATTAGTGAAGACTATTTCAAAGGTGCGGAAATAAGAACTCTACTTTTTGGCAATAAAAATTACAATGAGCCAATTTCCATGCCGAATGATTAAAGATATACACCCTGTCGGAAATATGTATGAATAGGGTCACTGTCTGGATGAGGTAGATTTCCAATGCTCTAACTAACATAATACCTGACAAAAGGTCAAGAAAAACCCCGGGATCTGTATCCCGGGGAAAAAAACCAAAAATCAACTAACCTTTAAACCGCCTGGTGACTTCATCCCAGTTGATGAGACTCCAGAATGCATTTACATAATCCGCCCGTTTGTTTTGATACTTCAGGTAATACGCATGTTCCCACACGTCGACTCCCAAAATGGGCTTTCCCTGAACTTTTGCAACATCCATAAGCGGATTATCCTGGTTGGGCGTGGACGAAACCACCAGCTTATTGTTTTGAAGAACCAACCAAGCCCAACCCGATCCAAACTGTGTTAAAGCAGCCTGAACAAAGGCATCCCGAAAATTTTCCACGGAATCAAATGATTCGTTAAGTGCATCGGACAATTCTCCTTCCGGTTGGGAAGCGCCGCCCGGTGCCAATATTTTCCAATATAAATTGTGATTGTAATAACCTCCTCCATTATTTCGCACTGCAACAGACTGATTCGATACATTTTTCAATAGCTCTTCAATGCTCTTTCCTTCAAGATCGCTGCCTTTCACTGCATCGTTCAATTTGTCAGTATATCCCTGATGATGCTTAGTATGGTGAATTTCCATAGTACGCGCATCAATGTGAGGTTCCAGTGCAGAATAATCGTAACCTAATTTTGGTAGTTCAAATGCCATATCGTTTTGTTTTCTTTTTTAAATTATTAAAATACTTTTTTGTCTTTATTGCAAATATAAGGTGTGTTTTGATACATTCCAAATAAATACAAGATAAAAACATATTCTTTTCTGATAATGTTCATCAGTGGGGAATTAAATTTGTTTTTTGAGAGATGCGTTGCATTATATTAATGTAAACTAAAAAAGTATAACAGTACTGTTTTTAATGTCTCTTCATAAGATGTCATCCGACAACTGTATACTGGAGGATGAAGACGGCAGTTCTCACTGCCGAACCGGATATTTCCAATCCGTATAAATTCACAATAGAAAATCGCATCACCAGTTGAGCGTGTAAGAAGACATCCTAGGATTTTAAAAAAATTCGGCAGTTATGCCAGAAGATGCCTTACTTTTTAAATGACAGAAAAAAACAATCCAGATTATTGAACATTTGATTGAAAATTTGTTATATTTATTTTTTGAAAATAAATATAAACCGATAATAAATGTGAAGAATATTTAGACAGCAATAACAATTAAAATGATACTACCAATTATATTATATGGCTCTTCTATCCTCCGAAAAAAATCAACTACTATTTTTGATCCGGATGAATTAGGGTCCCTGCCCGAAAACATGGTTCAGACACTAAAGAAAGCCGGAGGAATTGGATTGGCAGGTCCACAAGTTGGAATGTTAAAAGATATCTTCATAATCGATACCACTCCTCTTATTAATGTTAATAATGAAATTGCACCTATCGAAAAAGGGTATATAAACCCCGAGATTGTAAGTATTGAAGAAAATTTTTCCTGGTATTCCGAAGGTTGTCTCAGCATTCCGGGAATATTTGAAGAGGTAAAGCGGCCGGAGAAGGTAGATGTGCGGTATCTCGATTTTAATTTTATCCTGCATGAAGAAACGCTTAATGGAATTGAGGCCCGCATTTTTCAACATGAATTCGATCATTTATTGGGGGTACTCTTTATTGATAAACTCAGCACAATCAGAAAGGCGCTTATCAGAAATAAGTTAAAACAGATCAGAAATAAAAAATAATTTAAATTTTACATCATGCCAAAATTAAATGGAACAGGACCTGAAGGAAAAGGATCCAAAACAGGTCGCGGACTGGGGAAATGTGCAGAAAATTCATTTGAAGAATTGCAGCAGAAGCTGGACAAGGGAATGGGCAAACGTCGTAAATCGGGAGGTGGTGAAGGAATGGGGAAAAGGCTGAAGTACGATCAATGAATTAAATAACCACATTATTTCCCATATCTTTGTCAGCGCTAATTTGTGACAATGAACCGCGACATTCTCTACGTAGATGCATTTTCCGTTTTAATCCGCGCACTGGCTGTTGGTTATTTACCGGACTTTGCACCAGTGTATTTCTTTTTGATCAGTACTCGCAAAACCATGCCTTATGGCTGGCTATGGTGCTGTTTATATTTGCCCACAACCTGATTCAGACATTATTATTTAAAAGAGCCATAATGTTGCTTCTTCATTAAACCTTTCAATTTACAAACAAAAAATTGTGTAATTCGTTACAACTATTAATTACGTATAGAAAAGTCATTGTGTTGAGCGTAAATCATTAGCAAAAATCATGATACGGTGTTTCTTACTGTTTTCAGCTTGCTTCTTTTTACCAAATTTAACTGCCGACCAGGAAATTCCGGGGTTTGATATTGGTGGTGCTTTGCGATTCAATTACCATCTTTCCTCCTTTAAGGAGGAACAGGTATCCCGGGGTAGCGATTTTGACTATAACATTTTCCGGATTAATGCCATTGCACCGTATATAGAAATAAATCGGAATACTGAATACCGTCTGAATTGGGAAAGATTTAAAGGAGGAATGAAAACATAAATGACATAATTTCAATAACCTTCAGGTTAGCCTGAAAGCACAAGTGGTTCAATTTCAACATTAATTATTATTTTAAGAGCGAAATGCTTAGAAACTACTTCAGAATAAAAAAAGATTTATGACAGAAAACAACAAGAAACCACACGACAACGAAGCACATTTAAAGAGCAACAAAAAATATTTCGATGTTGATGGTCCGGTATTTTGGCCTGCAGCTTTACTTATAGTTACTTTTATTGTCATTACACTTATTGTTGGCGAACCCATGGAACAGGTTTTTTCGGCTATTCAATCGGGAATTTCCAGTTCTGGAGGCTGGTTTTTTGTACTTTCAGTAAACCTGTTTCTTTTCTTTGTAATCTATATTGCCTTCAGCAAGTATGGAAAAATCAGACTGGGAGGCAGTAAATCGAAGCCTGAATTCACAACCGCTGCATGGTTTGCCATGTTGTTCAGTGCAGGAATGGGCATTGGCATATTGTTCTGGAGTGTAGGAGAGCCCATTAACCATTTTATTAATCCTCCCGATGCAGAGCCCAGGTCGGTTGAGGCCGCTCGGGAGTCGATGGAGATTACTTTTTTGCACTGGGGCCTGCACGCCTGGGGAATTTATGCACTGGTAGGTATGGCATTGGCATTTTTCACTTTTAACAAGAAATTACCTCTTACCATCAGTTCGGTTTTTTATCCGTTGTTGGGCAATAAAATCTATGGTCCCTGGGGAAAGGCGATAAACGTACTGGCCGTAGTGGCCACATTATTTGGTTTGGCCACATCACTTGGAATGGGTGTTCAGCAAGTGAGTGCCGGATTGGCGCACTTGTTTAACCTCCCCGATTCGCTGACTACACAGGTCGTACTGATAATTGTAATTACACTTGTTGCTACAGGGTCGGTAGTAGCCGGACTTAGCGGAGGTGTAAAACGTCTGAGCCAGCTGAACATGATCCTAGGTGCTTTTTTCCTGTTGTTTATGATTTGGGTTGGTCCTACACTGTTTGTCATGAATTCTTTTATTCAAAACATCGGCGGCTATATCCAGAACTTTTTCGAATTGTCATCGTGGACTGAAACTTATAAACAATCGGACTGGCAGAGCGACTGGACAGTATTTTACTGGGCCTGGTGGATAAGCTGGTCACCTTTTGTTGGGATGTTCATCGCCCGCATTTCAAGAGGACGAACCTTAAAGGAATTTGTTCTGGGCGTACTTATTGTACCTACCCTGCTCACCTTTCTATGGCTCTCAACGTTCGGAGGGAGTGCCATGTACCTTGAGTTGAATTCACTGGCCGATATTGCCGGTGCAGTGACAGGAAATATAGCCACATCGCTGTATGTGCTGCTTGAACAGTTTCCTTTATCTACCTTAACTTCAATAGTTGGGGTAATTCTGGTAACAAGTTTTTTCGTAACCTCTTCCGATTCCGGTTCACTTGTTGTAGACTCACTGACTGCCGGAGGCAAACTTGATGCTCCAGTCCCCCAGCGTATTTTCTGGGCATTGACGGAAGGTGCTGTGGCAGCTGTGTTGCTCATAGGAGGCGGGCTTGGTGCTCTGCAAACTGCTGCCATATCAACAGGACTCCCTTTTGCCGTCCTTTTGATTATTCTTATGTGGAGTCTTCTGAAAGGGCTCCGGAAAGAACATACCGGATTGATGGAAACACATCTTGAAGCCGAGCGTAAACAGTATCTGGATACCCTTGCTAAAATGCTGCAGAAAAGGGAGCAGGCCAAAGCCCCGATGCAAAATGACAAAAAAACATAAAAATAAACGTATAACCTGAAAAATAAAAAGATGGATCAATTGAAACACATACTTATTTGTCTGGATTTAAGCGAAATGGATGATTCACTTATCCGTTTCGGCAACTTTATGGTGGAAAAATTCAAACCCCTTACAGTTACTTTCCTGCATGTAATGAAATCATATGAAATTCCACCCGAGTTGATTGCTGCCTTTCCGCATCTCGACCAGCCGCTCTCAGAAATTATTAAAGAAGAACTTCAGGAAAAAATTAATACCCATTTCATACACAGGGAGGGAACAAATACACTTGTTGAGGTTGCTGAAGGTTCAACCACCGACAACATAGTAAGGTATGCACGCAAAAATAACATTCCGTTTACCTTGATGGGTAAAAAAATCGGATACAAAGGACAGGGTGGGATTGTCAGAAAAGTAATCGGTATTATTCCTTCTTCAGTTCTCCTGATAAGTGAGACGACACAACCACGAATTGAACATGTGCTGGTACGTATGGATTTCTCACGAATGAGTTCATTGGCTTTAAAAATGGCAATTAACCTTCAGGAATTAACCGGCGCAAAGGTATCGTGTCATCATGCTTATAAACTTCCCCTAAAATATTTCCCGCAAACCTCACCCGCTAATGATAAAAAGCTGTTGGTGCATATTGAAAAGCACAGTCGAAAAGAATATATAAAGTTTATGAAAAAATTTGAACTTAATCCGGACGCAATTCAATTCACCACCTCACTTGACCCAGAAAATGATGAAGCACATATTTTGTATCGTCAGGCTTTAACCATTGGTGCCGATATAATTTTTATAGGCTCGAAAGTAAAATCGGAACTCGCCGATATTATAATAGACAATACTTCTGAAAAACTGGCATCGACCGAGAAAAACATTCCGGTTCTAATTGTAAAGGATCGAAAACAAACCATTGGGTTTCTTAAATCCTTATTTAAATAAAACATCTGAACTATGGTAAAGGAAAGTATCTATAAACAAATTTTCATGGTCATCAGTATTATTTTCCTCCTGTCGTGTACCCAAACTCCACAGGCAGAAGAAGAAAGAACTTTACGAATGGTGTACACCGACTGGTCGGAAAGTATAGCCATTACCCATCTTGCGTCCGTTCTGCTTGAGGAAAACATGAATTATAAAGTGAACCTGAAACTAACCGATGTAGAAAGTGCTTACAATGAAGTTGCCGATGGCGAGGCTGATGTATTTGCCGATGCCTGGCTTCCGGAAACGCATAAAACATACGCAGAAGAACACACCGGCAGAATAGAACTAATGGGAATCACTTACCCTGAAGCCCGCACAGGTTTTGTAGTTCCGGAATATAGTCAACTCAATACCATTGCGGATTTACAAAATTACCGGAACCCAATTACAGGCATTGATGAAGGTGCGGGAGTAATGCAAAAAGCCAGGAAGGCCTTAGAAAAATACAATCTGCCAGTGCCCCTTCTCAGCCTTTCAGAAGAAGAAATGATAAATCATCTTGAAGATTCGATTAAGCGAAGAAAAGATATAGTAATAACAGGCTGGAGCCCGCACTGGATTTTTGCCCGACATGAAGTAAAATTTCTTGAAGATCCCGATGCAATATTTGGATTGAACGAGCATATTTATACTATTGGGCATATAGGACTGGAAGAAAGACACCCGCGGGCAGTGCGTTTTTTCGAACGGATGCAGTTAACAGAAAAACAATTAAACAGCTTGGTTTATCAGGTCAGATTAAGCGAGGACCCCAGACAAGGAGTAAAAAACTGGATTGATGAAAATGAATATATCGTAAATCAATGGATAAAAAATCTAAAACCGGAGCGAACAAAAGTAATGTAGGAGGTAGATTATACATCCGAAGGCCTAAAAGATACTTTGGGATCCAGAAGCAGAATACTAATTATTTCACGATGAGGATTTTTTTTGAAGTCTTTTCTTCTGAAAACCTTTCAGAGTTTTTCTGATCTAAATAAATTAAAATAAAAAGTTTTTACGAGATATTTATCACTTTGCTATCTTCCGGATTATCCCCAGCAAAACGAGCAGCGCTATTGCACCGATAACGGCCGTGAGTAAGTTTCCCCAGAATCCGCTGTAAATAAATATCCCCAACTTAGGCAGAAGCCAATGCCCAAACCATGCTCCTGCAACACCGACAATGATATTTAAAAGGCATCCAAATCCCTCACCGCGAACAATTAGACCTGCAATGGCTCCGGCAATCAAACCAATAAATAATACATACAACATACTGAGCGACTTTTATTTCTTTTGTAAATTACAAAAATCATAGGAAAAAAAAATAGACAGGAAGAAAGAGTTTCTGATGTTTTTATTGTTTCTGCTCTTCCTGTTGCAGCAATTCTGCAGTTTTGCAATTTACCATATACAAAATTTGCCATTTCTCCATTTTTCTTAAATAGTCGAAGAGAATTATGATAAAACCTTTTTAATATGCCCTATATTTTTTAACGAACTATGGCACCTTTGCCCACTATTTTTTCACTTTTACCTTTATTTTTTACCCAGAAAGAAAGAATTATAAATGCAACGATAAGAATTGTAGGAAGGATGGCCAGATTACGCAGGGTCATCTGGGGTCCTGCTGTTTCAATCGATTCACCCATGATGGGCAGCACCATTGAGGTAGCAACAAATCCGGCGCCTCCAAGAATTGACATTCCCAAAGCTCCGGTTTTAGGAGCATATTCAGCCGCAGCACCAATCATAGTGGGCCAAAAATAACAAACGCCCACTGCAAATACGGCCGCAGATACCACTGTCATAAAAGCACCGTTTGTTACACTCAACAACAATAAGCCTCCAACAGAAAAAATAGCTGATCCAAGAAGAACGCCAGGTGGATTCAGCCGATGTATCAATCCTCCGGCAAAATAACGGCCTACAGCCATTAAACCAGTTACTACCGCTAAAATGATCATCGGATGAACGCCTTTGTTTGCCAGCAAGGCATTAATCCACTGAGTTGTTCCCAGCTCAGTGGAAGCTGTAAGCAACATACACGCAAAAATAAATGGGAACAGCAAAGTTATCTTGTTC
>JBEPWX010000071.1:0-10024 GCA_041642235.1 Mariniphaga sp. | reverse complement strand
TCAAGCAGAATTTCCATTTATGAGCTCAATTAAAAAATTCGGCACAGTATTGTATAAGATTTACTTCAACAAACACATTATTAATTTAAAATTGAAAATTATGGCTGGAAAATTAAAAGATTTAAATGATCTGCTGGACTATGAGATGAAGGACCTATACAGTGCAGAAAATCAAATATCAAAAGCACTTCCTAAATTGGCAAAATCGGCTAAAAGCAGTAAACTGCGAAATGCATTTGAACAACATCTGGAACAAACCAAACATCAGATTGAACGTATTGAAAAAGTTGCCAAACAACTTAAAATTGATGTTAAGGGTGAAGATTGTGATGCAATGAAAGGTTTGGTTAAAGAAGGCGACGAAATGATGAAGGAAAATGCAGCCGATGCCGTTCATGATGCCGGTTTGATCGCTTCGGCACAACGTGTTGAGCATTATGAAATAGCTGGCTACGGTACAGTTGTGCGTTATCTGCAGATGCTGAATGAAAAGGATGCTGCAAAACTGATGTCTGAAACACTGAATGAAGAAAAAGAAACAGACAAGAAACTTACAAAACTTGCGGAAGAAATAAATGCCAAAGCCATGGCATAGTTTAATTATATAACCGTTATAAATTACACATCGAAGAGATCAGCCCCAAATTATTGAAAGAACAAAATATGATAGATGAATTTCCAATAAGTCCCCTCAGAAATTCTCACTCATTCCAATCCATTGGAAATTTTATTCTGCTAAAAATTGGTTCTGCAAATAATGATAAGGCTGGTCTTTTTATTTTTTACTTTAGCCTTTGGCATCGAAAATAATGTAATAACCCCATTATTTATTCTTCACTTTCTTTTCCTTCAGAAATTATTATATCTGTTCCCTCCAATGAAATGTCATACCTTCGTCTGATCAATCTCAATGTAAATTCAATATAAACTCAATTATAATTCAATGCATACTCAATTATAATTGAATTTGCACTGAATTAAATTTGAATTAAATCTGAATTAAATCAGAAGAAAATTACAGCTAATTATTAAAAGCCTTAAATTTTAAAAGCAGATTTTTGGCTGGATCAACCGGGGACAGATAATTTTCCTACGACTCAAATGATTTGGGTATTTCATAAAGATAGAATAATAGTACACCCCTCAATTGCCTCAAATGGCACAGCTATTTAATATGAATATAACCACCCTGCAGCAAATTATCTCCACAAATACCGAAGGAATTAAAACCCTAAATGGATTTCAGCCAAAAACATCGAAGGAAAACCTTACAAACTATAGGATGAAATAAGTTTGCAGCAAATCTGCGAAACATATTTTCACACTAATTATTTAAAAATGTTTTTTAATCCCTCGCCAATTTTGTTTATTGATTTCTGGATGTCTTCTTTTGACGATTTTTTAACCTCTTCAACAATTTTCTTACGTGCATCTTCCAAATTTACGTTTAATTCAGGTTTTCCCACCGGCCCGTTAAGCACAACAGTTGCCGGTATCGTCTGGATGTTTGCCTGTCCTGGCAGCACATTTAGTATTTGCTGAACATCGGGCCCAAAGGCATCTCTTTGCACGATAAAGTCGAGTTTCATATCCAGAAGGTTTTGCGTATTCAAGTTACCGGCTATTGTAGTTTCCTGTCCGGCAATACGGGTTTTAAATGGTTTAAGCACCACAGCACCGTTTGTTATTTCAATTGAAGCCGAAAAATCATCAACAGTAACATTTCTAAGTCTTTCGGCATCCAGCAATCCCTTTAGCTGACTGAACAGAGGAGAATCAACAATGCGTACATTTTCGGTAGAGATTTGTCCACCACCATTTACAGTTTCCGGGATCAAATCAAACTGTGGGGTTAATTGCCCTCTCATTTTAAGATTGGTACTCAAGTCTCCCTGGCTGCGGCCGGCGATGGGCATAATGCGCTGCAAGCCGGTAAAAGTTTGAAATGCCATAGGGATAGCTACCTCAGCCACATTAAAGGTAAAATCAAAAAGTGGCTGGTTTTCAGGTGTATTCTGATACGAGCCGGTCATTTTTACATTACCATCCAGAGTTTGCATACTCAGATCATCAAGTATCAGTTTTTCATCACGTACGGTTATCAATCCTTTCACATTGTTCAACGGCAGGCGGTCGAAAATAACCTGCTGTATATCGGACCGGAAGGCCAGGTTTACATTTTTAGGAATATCAAAAGCCATTGCTTCATCGGGTTGTTCTGTTTCAGGTTCTTCATCCCGCAGTAAACGCATTAATTCATTCAGATTAACAAGTGTTGAATTAAGCTGAAGATTGCCTGCAATGACACCATCCTGAAACATGTAATTCAGGTAGTTGGTAACATTGCCCGACAAGCGGAAGTTGCTTTGTCCTATATTCATTATTAACCCGTTGAGCGTAATTGCCTTTGGAGAAAAATCAAGTCTGCCATCAGGAATAACAATCTGTTGGGTTAAGGAAGCCGACTCGTAACTAAAATCGGCAAGAGTAACTAAACCATCCGACTGAATGTTGGCATAATCTTCCTTTTCTATTGCTGAATAGTTTCCCCTGAAAGTAAGGTTGGCATCAATTAGGCCTGCCATATTCACACTGTCGAGCGGCAGGGCATCTTTTAAATCTGTCAGGTTCACATTGCCTTTAAAACTCCCGTTAAAATAGGGATCGGTCATCAGGTTTCTGAGGCTCAGAGTTAAATCCACCGGACTATTTTTTACCTCGGCATGGGCACTGTGAATATCCACTTTTGTTGAATCGAGGATACCCTGTGGCTTTATTACTGACACATCGGCCGAAATATTTTTTATTTCTTCGGGCAGGTCACTGTAATGCAGGTTTCCATCGGCAACATCAAGCTTCAGGTTAAATGCAGGATACTCTTCTTCAAAATAAAAACCACTGATTGTTCCTGCTATTGAAGCGGTCCCACTGGTTTCAATACCTTCGAGGTATTCTTCATAATCGGGAGGTACAAGTGCCAGAAAATTATCGAACCCCGATTCTTTTGTTTTTAATTGGAGGTCAAAATACATGGTATCCGCAGGCATTTGTATCATGCCCGTCACTTCAAGGGGCAGGCGGTTTATGAGTAATTCATTTTCCTGGATGGAAATATCCATTGTTTCATAATCAACATTCAACACGGTTCGTGTGGCCACCGACACATTCGAAATATAATTGGTTCCTTCATATGCCAGTAAAAAACGTTCTGCTTCTCCTTCGGCAAGCAGCTGAGTAGCAGTTCCGTACATTTCGCCCGAAATATCAAAATTAAGACCATCCATCTGAAGAAGCATGTTTGCTTCATGGTCGTTGTATATGAATTGACCATTAATAATCTCAATTTTTTCAAGCTTCAGTTCCAATTCGTCCTCCGAAAGCTCCTCTTTAGGCGCTGTATCCGGTTCCCCTTCAGGCACGATGTCCCAGTTAACGTTGCCCGATTGTGCAACTACAAGATTAAGCCGGGGTTGCCCGAGAATAATTTCATCGATGCCAATCTGCCCTCCACCGATGAGCTGTCCGAGGGAGGTTTTTGTCCTTAATGATGCAACATTCATAAGCGTATCGGATTGGAATTCATCACGGCCGATTACTGAAACCTCTGTGAGTTCAAGTGTAATCTTTGGAAAATTGCGGATAAATGAAAGCTTAAGGTCTGCAAATTCAACGTCAGCATTTACATTCTTATTAATGACCGATTTTGTTTTATCTATTAACGTCTGTTTAAAAAGTAACGGAAGCAATGCTAAAGCAAGTATGAGAACTGCTATAACAATGCCGGTAATGATAAGTGTCTTTTTCATACGATTAAAATTGTTTGTTTTCAGCGGTATCATATGGAATTCGCAAAAGAGGTTTATTTGTCAACGGTTGGTGTTGCTTTCTGCTCATGCTCATTTCATATCTATAGTATTATTGTCTTAAAATATTTTTTGTCATTCTTTCATGCGTAAAGCAGATGAAGTTCAAAAAGTACACCAATTATTTAACTGGTTGTAGGTTTCCTGTGTAAGTTCCATAAACAGAATACTTTTCAAATTTAAGGAAAACTATATAAATTGAATGATATTATTTATAAAAGTATAAAAATAAAGACTTTTGTTAATGGACTTATGGTATCCTCTAAATTCAATATTCCTTATTTAACATCGTTAATAAGCATTCTTCTCAACATCTGCAGGGCTGTCTGGCTTGAGCGAATAATATTTCTTTCCCTATTATCGCCAAAGATATATTTTTCAGCCACAGTTTTTTGTGGTCCGGATACAGCAATCCATACTGTGCCCACCGGTTTTTCTCCGGTGCCGCCACCCGGGCCGGCAATTCCTGAAGTTGCCACCGAATAGCCGGTATTAAGTGCTTTACGCACTCCTTCGGCCATCTGGCAGACTACCGGTTCACTAACTGCACCATGCTTTTTTAATACCTCAGGTGATACGTTAAGCAGGTTTTCCTTTAACTCATTTGAATAAGCTGTTATTCCACCTTTGTAAAACGCCGAACTTCCGGCAATTAGGGTAAGCAGGTGAGAAATGTATCCTCCTGTGCAGCTTTCAGCCACCGACAGATTCTGCCCTCTTTCAAGTAGAAGACGGCCTGTTACTTCAGCGAGTGTTTCGTTATCGTATCCAAATATATGATCAGGTATCAGTTGTTTTAACCGTTCAATTTCTATTGCAATCTGCTGCCTAAGCTCATCTACGCTTATTCCGATGGCTGATAACCTCAGCCTCACCGACATTGGGTTTGGAAGATAAGCAAGTTTTATATTGTCTGGAAGCGAGGATTCCCAGTTCTCAATTCGTTCGGCCAGCATCGACTCGGGAAGCCCCTGGGTTTGTATTGTTTTATGAAAAATGGCTTTTGCTTTTCTGTTTATTTGCAACCTGGGCAGGATTTTATGTTCCACAAGGTACTTCATCTCAAATGGGACTCCCGGAACTGATATGAAGATGGTGTCATTTTTTTCGAACCACATTCCTGGTGCGGTTCCAACTTTATTATGCAACACCTGACAGGCTTCCGGCATCAGGGCCTGGTCACGGTTGAGCTTGTTTAAATCAATGCCCCGGTTCTTAAACCGTTCCTTAATCCAGTTGAATGTTGGCTCATGGAATGCCAGCCGGGTATTAAAATACCTGCAAAGAGCTATTTTTGTAATATCATCTTTTGTCGGTCCCAATCCTCCTGTGAGCATTACCAGATCGACTTTCTCCTCTGCCTTTCGCATTGCTTCTGTTATATGATCCACATCATCGTGCACGGAAGTAATCTGGAAGATCTCAATCCCGTTCAGGTTGAACTGCTCAGCAATCCATGCCGAATTGGTATCGGTTATCTGTCCAATAAGTATTTCATCACCTATTGTTATAATTTCAGCTTTCACCTTTCCTATTTTTTAAATTTTTTCAAATGATTCAACCGCTGTAACAATGGCGGGTGTGAATAGTTGAAATAGACATACCTTGGATGAGGAGTAAGATTGCTCAGGTTCTTTTGGGAAAGCTTTTTCAAGGCAGCGGCAAGAGGTTGGGGTTTAAACTTCCGGGCAGCAAAACCGTCGGCCTGGTATTCATTTTTTCTTGAGAGTTTATTCATGAATATTCCCAGAACAAATGAAACGGGAGAATATAGGATTCCAAATGCAATAAGCCCAATGTGAAAATTTGGGTTTTCTACCCCTAAAGCCCTGCTGAGATGTGGATTATCGATGAGCAATGAAAAAATAAAAAGCACTATGCCGGTTTGTAAAAGCGAAATGATCAATCCCTGCACTACATGTTTCTTTTTATAATGCCCTATTTCATGTGCCAGCACAGCAACAATCTCATCGGTTTCCATATCCTCAATAAGAGTATCATAAAGAACAATTCGTTTTTTGCTGCCAAACCCGGTAAAATATGCATTGGCTTTTGAAGAACGTTTTGATCCGTTTATGACATAAATATTATCAAGTTTGAAGTCAGCTTTATCGGCAAACTTTTGTATGGCATCACGCAACTCACCTTCTTCCAGTGGTGTTTGCTTATTAAACAAAGGAACAATGAGATTGGAATAAAACAAGGTCATGAATATGCTAAAAAAAGCAATTACTACCCATGCATAAATCCAGAACATATCCTGAGTCTGCTGATAAATAAATATTATAAGTGCCAGTAACCCACCCCCAAATATAGTTCCCAGCAGTAATCCTTTTACCTGGTCGAGAGCAAAGGTTTTTGGTGTAGTTTTATTAAACCCGTACTTTTCCTCAATAACGAACGTATCGTATACTGAAAAAGGAAGTTGAATAAGGTGTGATGCTAATAGTATAATTCCAAAAAATAACAGGCCAGCTACAATGGAACTGGAGGTGATGTCCCAAACAAGAGAATCGACATACGCAAATCCGTAAAGCAGGAACATTCCAAGAATAAGCACAAAACTTACTGAACCGGAAAGTATTCCAAATCGATGATTTTCCCGTTGATATGCCTGCTGTTTTGCATATTTTTCCTTGTCGTAAATGTCTTCCAGATCAGCGGGGAGTTTTCTCCCCATATTTTTTATGTTCAAATATTCCAGGTAATTTTCAAAAATAAAATCACTGGTAATAATGGCAATTATTATCCAAAAAATAATTTCGTGCATCTCTTTTTATGTATGAAATGCAAAGTTAACAAAATGCGAACAGATTAATTGCCGGTCTTTTTTTAATTTCATTTTAAAGAATACCATCATTCCTTAACTGTTCAACTATTTCTTCGGCAAAATCTTCAGAAAATGATTCCAAATCAACGGGATTATATGTTTCACTTTGTGCCGACCACATCAAATTTTCCGTTTCTGCATCATAGAGATTGGTCTCAATGAAATAAATTTTATCCTCCGAATAGTATCCCGGGGAATAAAATTGCGGATACCAATGCGTATAATATCCCCAGAAATTGCCATAGTATCCAAAACGGGGATAAGGCGCATAAGATGCCGCTCCCGGAGAGTAGCGGGTTTCTGTTTCTTCATCAATAACTGAAATCGTTAATATGGCATCTGCTCCGTTTGTTTGAATGGCATCTATGATGCGTTGTTTTTGATTATCATCGTCAGATAATTTTGGTGGCAGCACATCGATGCTCTGAGAAGCACTAACTCCAACTTCTTCGAGATTCTGTACTATTTGCCTTTCAACTGTAGCCTTCACTCCGGTTTGAGGAGTTAGTGCTGCAACTAATACATTAGAATAATCTTTTTGAATATCCTGCCTTTCCCAGGTTCCGGTAATTGAAGTTGATGAACCGCACGAAACAATAAGGAACATCATGATGATGCTGCTTAGATAAACTACTGGTGTTTTCCTATGCTTTTTCATGATTTGTATATTTTATTTCTAAATAAAAATCCACATTCATGCCAAAACTTAAGAACCTTATTCACAATTCACTTTTCATTCCTTATACCTTGCTGGCTATTAAGTAAATAAGGTTTCGATCCAATTCTTTCCTCATCTTTATATTAGAGTCTTCAGATAAAGAAATCGTGTGTATAAAATCCACAATTGAATGAATTGTTCATTGCGAACATCTCTTGATTTTCGAATTAATTAAAATAATTTTTCCATTCCATATTTTTAAGTTTATATTTGCTTTACAATAAAATTTGATTATGAAAAACAAGTCAATATTGCTTAGCATAGCCATGCTGTTTTCTCTTATTATGTGTGGGCAGGAAAACAAACCGGAATTTGATACCCCCTCACATTTGCTGGTCTTCTCCAAAACCGACGGATACCGGCATAAATCTCTTTCAACAGGTATAAAAATGCTGTACGACTTAAGCCCTTCGCAAAATTGGTTGTTGACAGCAACAGAGAATGCTTCCGTTTTTAATGATGAATTTCTTGAAACAATTGATGTAGTTGTATTTTTAAATCCTACAGGAGATGCATTATCAACAGAAGAGCAAGCTTCTTTTGAAAAATTCATGAAATCGGGAAAAGGAATGGTAGGTATTCATGCTGCTGCTGATTTTGAATACGACTGGCCATTTTATGGAAAACTGCTCGGGGCATGGTTTAAAAATCATCCCCCGGCGCAACAAGGTACAATTGTATTTGAAAATTTCGACCATCCGGCTATGGCTCCTTTTAAGGGAATGAAAACATATACTACTTTCGATGAATGGTATACTTTTAAAAACAATCCACGTTCCGAAGTTAATGTATTGGCAACACTTGATGAAAGCAGTATAAAAAAGTACAGCAATGATGATTGGCGAATGAAAGACCATCCCATAATATGGTGGCAGGAAACTGATGGAATGCGGTCATTTTATTCCGGTTTTGGCCATACACACGAAGCATTTCAGGACGAAAAAATCATTGAGCACATTAAAAATGCCATTAACTGGGCTGCAAAACGGGTGAACTAGAAAGAGCAGGCACGAAAGATGGAAATCCATCTTTATTTTTTCGCAATAAAACTTATTCCCGGATTTTTAGTTTTATTAGAATGGGGAATGAAATAATGAAACATAAAAACCGGAGAATAAAACTTGGAATTTTTCTGATGATCTTTTCCGGTGTATTTTTTGCCGCAACGCTTATTTTTCCGCTAACCCAACTTCCGGTCAAGATAAAAGTGATTGCCTCAACCTCCAGCCTGATACTTATGGAAATCGTATTCTGGTCGGGAGGAATTTTGGTTGGCAAAGAACTTTTTACCCGCTATAAAAGAAAGTTGAATCCTTTAAACTGGTTTAAAAAACCCCCGTCTTCCGCAGAAGAAAGCGCCAACAACCAGAATGAGCGAAAATCCTTCTAAATTTTGGTTAATTAATAAGAATAAAACATCTTTATATTATAATTGATAATAAAATTCAAGTATCAAATGATTAAAGAATTTATGATTGCGGGGATTATTATGTTTTCCGTATTATGCTGCAGTTCACCTCGTCAAAAGAATCAATTGAAGGCCAATGAAACAGGAGGTGCATTAACCGGTTGCTGTGCTCCAACAGCTTCTGAAAGGCAAAGAAATCAGGATGTTTCAGGCGGCTCAGTTGCGCGGGTATTGGATTCTGATACAATAAACAACGCCACTTCTTCAATTAAGAACATGGTTTTTATTCCTGGGGGTATTTTTAATATGGGAGCGCGAGATCCTCAGTTTGCGAGGGCTGATGAATATCCGGTGCATAAAGTGAGGGTAAATAGTTTTTTCATGGATCCTCACCCGGTCACCAATGCGCAATTCAGTGAGTTTATAGAAAAAACAGGGTATATTACCACTGCCGAAAAGAAAGTTGACTGGGAAGAATTAAAAAAGCAGCTTCCCCCCGGTACACCGAAACCTGATGAAGAAGTGCTTACCCCTTCGTCGCTTGTATTTTCTCCTCCTTCACACCCTGTTGGGTTAAATGATGTCTCTCAATGGTGGAGCTGGGTTCAGGGAGCAAACTGGAAGCAACCGCACGGGCCCGGCAGCTCAATTGATGGAATGGGGAGTTATCCGGTAGTGCACGTAAGCTGGGAAGATGCCACTGCATATGCTCGTTGGGCAGGAAAAAGGCTTCCTACAGAAGCTGAGTGGGAATATGCTGCCTGTGGTGGAAATGATGATTACATTTACCCATGGGGCAAGGAACGTATTAATGAAGGGGAAATAAAGGCGAACAGCTGGGATGGCAGCTTTCCAGACAGCAATTCGCTTCGGGACGGGTTTGAGTTACTTGCTCCTGTTGCGCAATTTCCACCTAATGCATTTAATCTTTATGATATGGCGGGAAATGTCTGGGAATGGTGCTCCGACCTCTACCACCACGATTATTACAAAACTTTTCAGCAGACAACTGTTGCCGATAATCCCTCCGGACCTGACTCAAGCTTTGATCCAATGGAACCAGGAGCAAGTAAACGGGTAATCAGGGGAGGATCATTTTTATGCAATGATTCCTATTGTTCTGGTTACAGGGCAGCCGCACGTATGAAAAGTACCCCGGATACCGGTATGTCGCACCTTGGTTTCCGGTGTGCTGTTTCTGCTGA
>JBEPWX010000070.1:0-10050 GCA_041642235.1 Mariniphaga sp. | reverse complement strand
AATTGCAGGAAAGATCATTTTATTTGTCAGCAGCTATATTTTTTATGGTTGGTGGGACTGGCGGTTTCTTATATTAATCGCATTCAGTTCAGGATCCGATTTTCTTATTGGCAAGTACCTGTTCCGAACAGAAAATAAACAGAAAAGAAAATTTCTTCTTTTCCTGAGTATTTTTCAAAACATCGGGATACTGTTCGTATTTAAATATTTTAATTTTTTCATCGACTCCTTTCAGGCATTGACCGGAGATACCTTATCCGCTCAATGGAGTAGCCTAAACATTATTTTACCGGTGGGAATTAGTTTTTATACTTTTCAGACTTTGAGTTATACATTAGATATTTACTTCCGGAATCTTGTACCTACCCGAAATGCCCTCACCTTTTTTACTTTCGTATCGTTCTTTCCGCAGCTGGTGGCAGGTCCAATTGAAAGAGCTGTAAATCTGTTGCCACAGTTCGAAAAGAAACCTCATTTTTCTTATGACCAGGCTGCTTCAGGCTTGAGACTGATGCTCTGGGGGTATTTCAAAAAAATGGTCATTGCCGACCAACTTGCAGTGTGGGTAAATGCTGTATATGGACAACCTGATAATTTCTCAGGTCCGGTCATCCTGCTGGCAACTTTTGCCTTTGGCTTTCAGATTTACTGCGACTTTTCCGGATATTCCGATATTGCTATTGGTACAGCCCGTTTGTTTGGTATTGAATTGATGATAAATTTCAGGACTCCCTATTTTGCTGCTTCCATTAAAGACTTCTGGCAAAGATGGCATATTTCATTATCTACCTGGTTCAGAGATTATCTTTATATACCAATGGGCGGGAGTAAGGTGAAAACTGCAAAATGGATCCGGAATATTTTGGTAACTTTTATAATATCAGGATTGTGGCATGGAGCAAAAATAACTTTTATTTTATGGGGGTTCATCCATGGTATATTTTATGTTGCCGAGAGATTTGTTTCCCGTCTATTGTTTATACCTTCATATTTGAAAAAAGTCTCCGGTTGGATTTTTACCTTTGTTGTTGTAAATCTGTTGTGGATTTTTTTCAGGGCAGAGAGTGGTCAGCAACTTTGGTTGATATTCGGTAAAATTTTTCATTGGGAAACATTTCAGGCTTCAGAAGTTTTGAACCTCATGATGAGTGAGGGAAGATTGAATGAGCCGGGACGAATGCTGATGTTTGCTTTTCCTCTGTTTTTAGTTGCTGAATATTTATCTGTTCGTTATCCTATTGAAAAATTGCCAATAAAAATAATGAAACCAGTAAGGTGGTCGTTTTATTATATCATTCTGTTGATGATTCTATTCCTGGGAAGATTAAAAACAGCACCTGAATTTATATATTTTCAGTTCTGATGAAGAAACTTTTAAAACAGATATCACTTTTTTTATTGCCGCTTGTTATCGGAATTGCGCTGCTTTTCAGCATTAATCCCGACAAGCAGTTCAGTTATTATTTTGTGAAAGGTGAATGCAACAATAAGGCTGGTTGGATTTATGACCGGATATTCCTGTCGGATAAAAAACTTGATGTAGTTTTTATCGGCGCTTCTCAAACTGCATGTGCAGTTAAGGATGAACTGATTGAAAAAAGATTAAATGAACAGACCGGAGAAAAGGTAAAAGTTGCCAGTTTGGGGTATTGCCGGGGTGGCCGTGACATTCAATACAGCATGCTAAAGGATGTTTTCCGTGAAAAGAAACCCAGGTTCGTGATAATTGAAGTTACTGAAGATGAACCTAAGAAGAGCCATCCTGTTTTTCCTTACCTTGCAGAATCAAAAGATATTATTGGTTCTCATGTTTTCTTTAACCAGCGGTATCTGGAATCTTTATGGAAAGGACTTATTCTTCGTTTTGAATTCCTGAAAGTAAAAGTTTTTGGTTACCCTGAATTAACAGGGGATACTTCAGCAAATCATGGTTATATTCCTACTGATGCAATAGTGGGTGAAAAGTTGTTATTGAACAACAGGATGAATTGGGAGAGGCGGTTAAAAAAGAAAAAACCCGCATTGTTAAGAAGTATAGAGATCCGCTATTCAATGCATTACCTTCAGAAAATGACTGACATGGCTGAAAAAAATGGTTGCCGTATCGTATTTCTTTACCTGAGGGAATCGGGAAGCGGTCTCAGATTACCTATGCTTTACAATTATTACAAGTCAGTTGCAGATGTTATTGTGTTGCCCGAAACTATTTTTACCACATCGCAGTATTGGAGTGATGCTACTCATTTTAATGATACCGGGGCAACATTTGCCTCGGAACAAATTGCAGCGGAACTAAAAAAGAGATTTGTTTTACCTTTAACAGAAATATAAGCTTTGAAAAAAAGGTCTTTTTTTTGCATAAGACTTTGGAACTGCTTCCTGTAGTTCCTTTAATCTGAAAAACGAAAAGGAGAAATGTCTGAGCAGGCAAAATGGGGGATATGTTACAATTCTGTTTTATAACAACTATTTTCATTGTCAAAAATAATTACATTTGTATGCTGTCGTGTTCGTACACGAATTAAAGAGGCAGAAAAGAAAAAACTAAGGGTTAATATGTGAAATAAGCATGAAAATATATTCACACTTTTTACTGATGATTCATCCCGATGATTACCGGAACATGCGGATATATTATGATACCTTTGAAAAAATACAATTTTAAACGTATGAATAAATTAATTTATTTACTCGGAGTTCTTTTAATAAATAGTTGTAATCCAGGTCCTGCAGATGGATGGGTCGATTTATTTAATGGAAAGGATTTGTCGGGCTGGAAGCAATTAAATGGAGAGGCAGAATATGAAGTAGTTGATGGGATGATTATCGGAACTACGGTTGCAAATACGCCCAATTCATTTCTTGCCACAGAAAATAATTATTCCGATTTTATTTTCGAACTTGAAATGTTACTTGAAGATGATTTTAATTCAGGTATTCAATTCCGCAGTGAAAGCAATCCCGATTACATGAATGGACGGGTACACGGTTATCAGTGTGAAGTGGACCCCTCCGAACGTGCATGGAGTGCTGGGATTTATGATGAAGCTCGCCGTGGCTGGCTCTATCCACTTGATTTGAACCAGGATGCCAGATCAGCATTCAAAAAAAATGACTGGAACCATTACAGAATTGAATGCATAGGGCCTGATATAAAAACCTTTTTAAATGGGATTGCCGTTTCCCATCTTATTGATGATATGACAATGGAAGGTTTTATTGCATTACAGGTGCATTCTATTAGTGACGATTCTATGGCCGGAAGAAAAATTAAATGGAGAAATATTCGTATAAAAACGGAAAATCTGAAACCTTCTGAAAATAAAGGAGTTTATGTTGTGAACCTGATTCCTAATTATTTAAGTGAGCCGGAAAAGGAAAAGGGATTCCAATTGCTTTTTGATGGAAACTCTTCCGCTAACTGGAAAAGTGCCAGAAGTGATGATTTTCCAGATCAGGGTTGGGAAATAAAAGATGGAACGCTTACGGTGTTATCAAGTGGTGGTAATCCTGAAAAAAAGGGAGGAGATATCATTACCAGAGAAGAATTTGGGGCGTTTGAATTAAAATTTGACTTTAATTTTACAAAGGGTGCCAATAGCGGTGTAAAATACGGAATTGGTAATAATGGACCATCAATTGGCCTGGAGTATCAGATACTCGATGATGAAAATCATCCGGATGCAAAAAATGGAATTGATGGCAACCGGACACTTGCTTCGTTGTATGATCTTATTCCTGCTGAAAAGGAATTCCGGTTTGTTAAAGGTCCGGGAGAATGGAACCGTGGACGCATTGTTTTGCATCCCGACGGAACAGCTCAGCATTGGTTGAACGGAAGAAAGGTTGTGGAATATAAACGTGGTAGTGATGAGTTTAAAGAACGGGTGGCTAATAGTAAGTTCGCCGAAACTGAAGGATTCGGAATGGCTGAAAGAGGACCAATTCTTATACAGGATCATAACGATGAAGTGCATTTTAGAAGTATTAAAATAAGAGAATTATAAAACCATGACTAACAGAAGAAATTTTTTAAAAGCAGCCGGTATAGGAATGGCAGCTGCTTCCATTCCTGTTTTGGGCAACGCTTCTGAATTTAAAACAGGAGCAGGTAAAAAAAATAACAATTTTAAATTGGGTGTGGCATCCTACACATTACGTAAATTTTCCACCGAAGAGGCGCTCGATATGACACTGCGCTGCGGTGTAAATCGGATAACTTTTAAAGATATGCATCTGCCGCTTGACGCCACTAAGGACGAAATCAGAAAAACAGTGGAATTGTGCAGAAAAAAAGGGGTGGAGCTTTATGGAGCTGGTGTTATTTATATGAAGACCAAGGCTGAAGTAGATAATGCATTCGAATATGCCAAAACAGCCGGAATGAAGATGATAATTGGTGTACCTAACCACGAACTGCTGGAGTATGTGGAAGGTAAAGTAAAACAGTATGATATTATACTGGCAATTCATAATCACGGACCAGGTGATAAACTATATCCAAGTGCGGAAAGTGCCTATAAGTTAATTAAAAACATGGACAAACGTATGGGGCTTTGTATTGATATAGGGCATACAAAGCGCATCAACCGAAATCCGGAACAGGATGTCAAAGATTTTTATGATCGTGTATTTGATATTCATATCAAAGATGTAAGTGCTGCTTCTGCTGATGGAACAACCACCATTATTGGCCGTGGTGTTATAGATTTTCCATCGTTCCTGAAAACAGTGGTTAAATTGGGATATAATGGTACACTTGCTCTTGAATATGAAGCTGAAGCGGATGATCCGCTTCCGGGAATGATGGAATCCTTTGGCTTTACCAAAGGTGTCCTTGCAATGTTGTAAAATTAAAATTTTAAATTTGATGAATGCGAACAGAAGAGACTTTATTAAAAAAGTAGCAGTTGGTGCAGCCGGGGTGGCAGTTTCTGGCTCTTCCATAGGAAGTACCGCCCGTAGTTATAAACGAATAATTGGTGCAAACGAACGGTTAATTGTTGCTATTGCCGGACTGGGACGCAGGCTTGGAGCATTTTATGATCCCATAGCAAAAAAAGAGGCCAATGTAGAATTGCTGTATTTGTGTGATGTAATGGAAAAACAGCGCGAGCGGGCGTTGCAAAACTTCTCAAAACACATAAGTTATAAACCTAAACTGGAAAATGATATCCGTAGGGTTATTGATGATCAGAAAGTTGATGTTCTTATTAATGCAACTCCCGATCATTGGCATGCACCAGGATCTATTATGGCTATGAAAGGCGGGAAACATGTTTATGTGGAAAAACCTTGCAGCCATAATATGTTTGAAAATGAATTGATAGTGGAAGCTGCCGGGAAACTGGATAAGGTGGTCCAAATGGGAAATCAGCAACGTTCTTCCGATCACACTATTCAAATTATAAATGAAATTCATAATGGTGTAATTGGTACACCCTATAAAGCAGTGGCATTTTACAGTAATTCAAGAGGAAAAGTGCCTGTCCAAAAGAAAACTGCTGTACCTGCAGGCCTCGACTGGGAACTGTTCCAGGGACCGGCACCCCGTCGTGAATATACACAGGAAACCTGGGATTATAACTGGCACTGGTATGGGTGGGATTATGGTACTGCCGAATCAGGAAATAATGCTACACATGAGCTGGATGTGGCACGTTGGGCATTGAACGTGAATTTACCATACCATGTTAATACGGAAGCAGCAAAACGTCATTTTATTGATGATGGCTGGGAAATGTATGATACCATGCTCGTCCGTTTCCTTTTCAACGGTGATAAAGTAATTGAATGGGATGGAAAAAGTCGAAACGGATATAGTACTTATGGCAGCGACCGCGGAACAATTATTTATGGCAGTGAAGGAACCGTTTTTGTTAATCGTAGTAAGTATGAATTGTACGATCGTACGGGTAAATTGATCAAAGACAGCAAATCATCGACCAATGAAGCAGGTACTGCCCTTGGCGGTGGAGGTGATATGACAACCAGCCACGTGATTAATTTTTACGACACCATCAGGGGGAAAGCAAAATTAACTGCACCTATTGATGATGCAACCATCAGCATGGCAATGGTTCATTATTCAAATATTGCTTACCGAATTGGTAAAAGTTTCGATATCGACGATAAAACTGGCAGGATGTACGACCGCGAAGCAATGAAGCTGTGGGGCAGGGAGTATGAACCAGGCTGGGAACCCACTGTATGAAAAATTCCTTAAATTTTTGATGTTTAAAAAATAATAAAGCTCCCCGGGTTTTTTCCCGGGGAGCTTTATTATTTATAACGACAGTACATGAAAATTGAAAAGGTTGCTTTATTAGATATTTTTTGAACAAAACTTCTGAAAAAATAGATACCTTCTTCAGAGTAAACTCAATTTAAATTCAATGTAAATTCAATATAAACTCAATTTAAATTCAAATATGATTGAGTTTACTATAAATTAAATATGAATTAAAATTGAGTTTTAATTGAATTAGACATATACATGTGTAGTGTTAGCTGAATCAAAAAATAAAGAGATTCAAAAATGATTGCTTTGACAAAGCGAAACAATTGTTGATGCTAAGTCTTTTTGGTCATTATTTCGTTTTTTAGATAAAATTATGCGGTTTAGCTGCTTTATAAATCGTATTTTAGAAGGAATGTTTTACAAGTTAGGAGGAATGTTTTACAAGGGAAGGTTTAATCGAATCAATGTAATTTATTTCTGTAATTTTAATTATCAATTTATGAGAAACAAAAGATTAGTCTCTTTAATGCTGATGCTCTTAATCGGCTTTGCACTATTTGCTCAACCATCAAAACAATTTGTTCAGGTTATTGTATCACCCGATGAACAAGACTGGACTTATGAAAAAGGGGATCGGGCCGAGTTTCAGATTACCGTATTGCGCAACAACATTCCATTGGATGGCATACAGGTGAATTACAGTATTCAGCCTGAATTAATGGAATCGTGGGATGAGGGTACATTGACATTAAAAAAGGGTGTGGCCTCGGTTAAGGCAAAGGCGTTTAATGAACCAGGGTTCCTGCGTTGCCGGGCATCGGTAGAGGTGGATGGCAAAACCTATTCATCTTATGCAACTGCGGGCTTCTCTCCCGATGAGATTCAGCCTACAACCACCTTGCCTGCTGATTTTGAAAATTTTTGGAACAGTGCAAAAGCTGACCTGGCTAAAATTCCAATAAAACCGGTAATGACGCTGATGCCTGAAAGAAGTACCGATAAGGTGGATGTTTATCATGTGAGCATTGATAATATAAAGGGGAAAATTTATGGTATTTTAAGTATGCCTAAAGCAGAGGGTAAATACCCGGCGCTGTTGCATGTTCCAGGAGCGGGTATAAGGCCCTATTCAGGGGATGTATGGAATGCAGCAAAGGGAATCATTACTTTCCAGATTGGTATACATGGTATCCCGGTAAATCTCGATCCTTCAGTTTACAATGATTTGCGCTCTGGTGCACTTGATGGTTATTGGCATTCAAATCTCGATAACAAGGATAATTATTACTTTAAAAGGGTTTATCTGGGATGTGTGCGTGCAGTTGATTTCTTAGAATCACTTGAACAGTTTAATGGAAGCGACATTGCTGTAACTGGAGGAAGTCAGGGGGGAGCACTTTCCATAATTACAGCCGGCCTGGATGATCGGATTGATTTTCTGGCTGCTTTTTATCCGGCTCTGGCCGATTTAACCGGTTATATTTACGAACGTGCCGGTGGATGGCCTCATTTGTTCCGGAATGAGGCTACAAATATGACTCAAAAGGTGGAGACATCAAAATATTTCGATGTTGTAAATTTTGCCCGCTTTGTAAAAGTGCCGGGTTGGTACAGTTGGGGTTATAACGATAATGTCTGTCCCCCAACCTCAATGCACGCTGCTTTTAACGTTATTTCTGCTGAAAAAGATCTTCATGTTTTTCAGGAGACAGCGCATTGGTCTTTTCCTGAACAGCAACAGCTTAGAACTGAATGGCTGGAGGAAAACCTGATAAGGTAAATTCATTATTACAGGAATTCTTTATAACTGTGACAGTTGCGCTACCATTATTTTGACATTAGCGTTTTAAAATTCCTGTTTTATTACAATACAAAGGTTAACCTGATTGAACTGTAAATTAGGGATAGATTTTATTTATTCAGTCTTAACTGTAGCCGGATGCCTTGAAATTAGGATAGGTTTTTGGCATTATACTCTTATCTTTACGGTTTTGAAAGATAAAGCTTTTAATGAACAGAAAAATAGAAATTATACCGGCAATTGATATACTGGGTGGTAAATGTGTACGACTTGCACAGGGAGATTATAACCGTAAAACCGTTTACAACGAAGATCCACTGGAAGTTGCCATGATGTTTGAGGATGCGGGTATTAAGAGATTGCACCTTGTTGATTTGGACGGTGCACGTGCAAAGCACATCGTGAATTATAAAGTGCTGGAAAAAGTTGCTTCCAAAACTGCCCTTGTAATTGATTTTGGGGGAGGCTTAAAATCGGATAAGGATCTTGAAATTGCTTTTAATTCAGGTGCCGCTATGATTACCGGAGGAAGTATTGCAGTTAAAGAGCCTGAAACTTTTCTGAAGTGGCTGACAAAATATAGCAATGAAAGGATTATTCTGGGTGCTGATGCTAAAGAGGGTAAAATTGCTGTTAGCGGCTGGGAGGAGCAAACAGAGCTCCCTGTTATTGATTTTATTTCAGGGTTTCATCAAAAGGGAATTACCAAAGTTATTTCAACCGACATAGGTCGGGATGGAATGCTTACAGGTCCGGCTTTTGATTTGTATGCTGAAATTATGAAGACCTTTACAGATGTTGAAATTATTGCCAGCGGAGGAATTTCTTCGATGGATGAAATTATAAAGCTGTCTGATATGAATATTCCGGGCGTTATTACTGGCAAAGCAATCTATGAAGGAAAAATAAGTCTGAAGGAAATAAAAATCTATAACCAGTAAGAGCAATTTGAAGTTTTAAAACGATTGTGAGTAAAACGATTTATGTTAATGTTAAATTATAAACTTTGTAAAATTCATGCTTGCGAAACGAATTATACCCTGTTTGGATATCCGCGGTGGGCAAACTGTTAAAGGGATTAATTTTGTAGACATTAAGGAGGTTGGCGACCCTGTAGAATTAGGTGCCAAATATGCTGCCGATGGCGCAGATGAACTGGTATTCCTTGATATAACTGCTACCCATGAAGGGCGTAAAACATTTGTTGAACTTGTAAAGCGAATTGCTCTTCATTTGAATATTCCATTTACTGTGGGCGGAGGGATAAGTGAACTTGTGGATGCAGGTATTCTACTTAATGCCGGTGCCGATAAAATCTCAATAAATTCGTCGGCAGTGCGTAATCCACAATTAATCGATGATATGGCAAAAAGTTTTGGCAGCCAGTTTGTTGTGGTAGCAATTGATGCCCGTGGTGATGAAAAAAATCATTGGGCTGTTACGGTGAACGGTGGGCGTATACCTACCGAAAAAGAATTGTTTTCATGGGCTAAGGAGGCAGAAGATAGGGGAGCAGGAGAAATTCTCTTTACTTCAATGAACCACGACGGAACAAAAAATGGGTTTGCTAATGAACAGTTGGCGCAGCTTGCCGATTCACTCAGAATTCCTGTTATTGCCTCTGGCGGGGCAGGTGCTAAAGAGCATTTTGTGGATGTTTTTACAAAAGGTAAAGCAGATGCGGGTCTCGCTGCCAGTATTTTTCATTACAATGAAATTCCCATCCCGGTTTTAAAATCTTATCTCAGGAATGAAGGAATTGTAATCCGGTAATTGAATTCATTAACTCACAAAAATATTTGATAATGCATATTTTTTCAGACATAGGTAAGATCGATTTTAGTAAGCTGAACGGATTGATACCGGCAGTTATTCAGGATGATTCCACACAGAAGGTTTTAATGGTGGGTTTTATGAACCAGGATGCTTTACAAAAAACAGAAGAAACCGGAAAAGTTACCTTTTTTAGCAGGTCAAAAAATCGGTTGTGGACCAAAGGGGAGGACTC
>JBEPWX010000069.1:0-10068 GCA_041642235.1 Mariniphaga sp. | reverse complement strand
AATCAATCCGGCCACACCCTGCTACATACGTAAAAGCTTTTGTTACTGATCTGGTGACAGGTAATCCTGTACAAGCTCAAATTGAGTTGCTGGATTTGGCAAATTCTGGTGAAATGCCCCGGAAAGAAATAACCGACAGAGAGGGTGAGATACTTGTATGTTTACCCGCAGGAAAGAATTATTCCTTTTCTGTTTCAAAAGAAGGATATCTTTTTTATTCCAATACGTTTGATTTGAGGAGTATCAGACAAGTCTATGATCCATATGAGCTGCAAATAAAACTTGATCCGGTAAGGATAGGCGCAGAGATGAATCTGTATAATATCTATTTCGAAACCGATTCCTTCAGAATATTACCTGAATCGGAACCCGAACTCCAGAAATTGGTTGATTTTCTGAAAACAAATCAGCGGCTTGCTGTAGAAGTCCAGGGACATACCGATGATACCGGCAGCGCGGAGAAGAATATGGAATTGTCTGATAAGCGGGCCCGTTCAGTTGTTGATTTTCTTGTAGTGAATGGAATAATGAAAGACAGATTGCAATGGGCAGGTTATGGTGAAACCCGACCTGTTGTTGATAATACTACTGAAGAAGGACGGCGGCAGAATCGGCGTACGACTATAAAAATATTGAAAGATGAGCATTAGCTTCAATTGCTGAATGAGGCTTTTGTTTAGATATTACTTTCCTCTGAAATAATTGTTTTCATATTCCGATGAACTGCACCTGCATATCCTTCCAGGGTAAATTTTGGTAAAAATGTTTCGGTGCACTGCATCAGTTTCATCCCTACAGGTTTTTTGAGTCAAGGGTATTTAACTCAAATGCTACAGCCTGCTACCTCTTGCTGCCGTTTATTTCCTTAGCCTTCATCTTTGCCTGTGCCTGTAATTTTGAACCTTTTATAAATCTGCTCTTACCTTTTGTACTTCTTCTACCGTAATCTCACTGGCATCATTGCCAAAGCTTTGCCTGATGTAAGTAAGTACATCTGCTATTTCCCGATCGGAGAGGTGTGAGTTGGGTGGCATAATATTATTGTAAGTTGTACCATTTACTTCTATTTCTCCTGACAATCCCTGGATGGTAATACGGATAAGTCTTTCCTTATCACCCGTTACCCAATCGGTTTTTGCAAGTGGAGGAAACATCCCTGGAACTCCTGTTCCATTTGCCATGTGGCATGCCAGACAAACAGAGGTATACACTTTTAATCCCGGATGGGCATCGGCTTTTTTTGACTCCGGAACAGCCTGTTCTATTTCACTTTGAGCCCTGGTTTCCTGTTTCTCATCTGAACCTTGATTTCTTCCTCCGCAAGCGGTTAATGTGATTACTATAAGTGCAATTAGTATTTTTTTGATTTTCATTTTTTTCATTTTATGTATCTGAAAAAATATTTAACTGATTTAATTATAGCGATTCGTAAAGGTTTTATTCTGGTTATAGTAAGTCATAGACAGTTTTAATTTATGAAAAAATAATTTGCCAAATTTTACCCTGGTTGCTTTCTATCACAAAAAGAGAGCCGTCGGGTCCCTGTGCCAGCCCACAGGGCCGGTATTCTGCATCCCCTGTATTTTCGACAGTATCAACACCTGCAAATCCATCGGCAAATATTTCCCATTCACCGGAAGGATATTTGCCATCGAAAGGTACGAATGCCACAAAAAAGCCGGATTGGGGTTCCGGAGCCCTGTTCCACGAGCCATGGAAAGCAATAAAAGCTCCATTCTTATATTTTTCAGGAAACATATCTCCGGTATAAAAAAGCAGGTCATTGGGAGCTATATGCCCAGGAAAGGCCATAATAGGGTCTGTTTTATTTTCACAACGATCCTGGACCTCACCGTCTCCTCCGTATTCCGGTGCCAGTACTTTTTTCTCCTGAAATTGATCGTAGTAGCAGTATGGCCAGCCAAAGTCGGCACCCTCAGTTACCAGGAAGAATTCCTCGGCAGGAAGTTCTGCATTTTCTTCGGTAGTATATAAATCGGGAAAAAACTGGTGCAACTGGTCGCGGCCATGTTGTACCACATATAGTTCATTCACCTGACTGTTCCAACTATTGGCAACAGCATGACGGATGCCTGTGGCATACCTTTCTCCGTCAGCCATATGATCCTGGTTCTCTAAATCATCCTTAAACTTCCAGATACCCCCTGCGTATTCTAAAATCGGGCAGGGATCCATTCCCGGTGAACCTTTGGTACGCATTTGCTCCATACAGGCATTGGCTGGCGCTCCTACTGTTACATACATGTTTCCCTGCCCATCGAATTCCATTGGCTTGGATTCATGTTGCTTTTCGGTAGGAAATCCACGTGCAATGATTTCCCAGTCATTGCCAGGCGTCAGTTGCCCCTGGGACATCGGGTATCTGACAATGGCAGTGTCGGAACCAAAATAAAGATAACCGTTATGAAGTTTAATTCCGGTTCCGGTATGTTCACCCGCGTATTCAATAATATCAGCTTTCCCATCGCCGGTTGTGTCCCGCAGGCAGGCTATACCTTTATTTTCATCGTGATCCCTCAGTGAGACATAAATATCCCCGTTTTCATTAACAACAAGATGTCTTCCGCGTCCGGTTTCTTTAGCTACTACAAGTGCTCCAAAACCTTCCGGTAAAGTTAATCCTCCGCTATCATCATCCGGAACAAGCTTTCCTGTTGAGGAATTATCTTTTTGTCCACAAGAAAATACCAGCAGTATCAGTAACAAAACAAACAGGTTTTTCATGATTGAAAATTTTATTGTTCAGTCAATGGAACGCAACAGTTTAGGAAAAGTTCAGTAAATTTTTAAAAAGTCAATTCTGCTGAATATCTGAAAACACTTTTTTAAATTTGTCGTTTATACTTTTTGTAATGAGCCGGGATATAAAGATAAATCATCAGTCGGAGGTGCCTAAGTACAGGCAGGTTGTTAACCTTATTATATCCGATATTGAATCAGGAATATTTAAGCAGGGGCAACGAATTCCTTCAATTAATGAAACGAGTGAAGAACTGCTTCTTTCGCGCGATACCGTGGAAAAGGCATATCTGCATTTAAAAAAAACAGGTGTATTGTCATCTGTCAGGGGAAAGGGATATTATGTCCATCAGATCGATTTCCATCAAAACATTAAGGTGGCTCTGATTTTAAACAAATTGAGCAACTACAAAAGAAATTTGTATTATTCGTTCATTAAAACCCTTGGAATTAAGGCTGCTGTAGATGTTTTTATTTATAATTATGATCTGGAACAATTTAAGAATATAATTGAAAATAACATTTTAAAATACGATTATTATGTTATACTTCCTCATTTTAAAAATGAAGACGATGATGTGATAAAAGTAATCCAATCGATTCCGCGGGAAAAGGTACTTCTGATTGACAGGAATCTGGAGACTTTAACAAATTACCCAATTGTTTACCAGGAATATGAAAAAGATATTCAAACGGCACTTGGTGAAGGGATTGATCTTATTCATAAATACAAGAGAATCAACCTGGTGTTTCCATTCGATCAATATTATTCAAAATCCATTCTTCGGGGATTTCAGATTTTTTGCCAGGTGAATGAATTGGAGTTTTCGGTTATCGATCAGTTAAATTCAACTGATGTAAAAAGGGGAGAAGCTTATGTAATTATTACTGACGATGATTTGTACCGGTTTATCAAAATCTGCCGGAATGAAAACTGGAAGCTTGGAGCAGAGGTTGGGGTTGTAGCATATAACGATAACCCGGTTAAAGAAATTCTGGAAGAAGGTATTACCACCATATCAACAAATCATGATGAGATTGGCAGAATTGCAGCCGAAATGATTCTGTCGAAAAAATTTAGCCGCATAAAAAGTCCATTTGAATTTATAAGACGAAAATCACTTTAAGTATCTATATTACGGACGAAACGAGAATCAGAGGGAAAAAGCTATTCCTTTTCTGGTTTTATACTATTCATTTTTCATACATCAGTGTAGCTGGCTGGAAAATTGGAGGGAAATAAATTTTCCGATAGATTTGCTGAAAATTAAAAAAATCAAAAATGAAACAATTGGTTCTATTTTTTCCAGCTCTGATTTTTTCCACACTGATAAATGCTCAATCGGGAAAGGTCATTGAATCACTTGAATTTGAAAGCAGAAAATTATCCTATCCGGTTGAATATTCTGTTTATTTGCCGCCGGATTATGAATCTTCCCAGAGGAGTTATCCTGTGCTCTACCTGCTGCATGGATATTCAGATGATGAGACCGGCTGGATTCAATTTGGGGAAGCAAATTATATTGCCGATCGCGGGATTGCAAATGGTGATTTTCCTCCTTGTATCATTGTTATGCCCGATGGCAAAGTTTCATGGTATGTTAACAGCTACGATGGTAAGGACCCATGGGAGGATATGTTTATTCAGGAGTTTATTCCCTTTATAGAAGAAAAATACCGTATACGGAGCAAAAAAGAATTTAGAGCCATTGGCGGCCTTTCAATGGGAGGCAATGGGGCATTGTTGCTTTCAATGAGAAACCCCGGGTTGTTTTCATCATGTGTAGCATTGAGTTCAGCAATTTTTACCGATGAGGAGGTACTTTCTCACGAGCCATATAACCGTTACTTTGAAAATATTTTCGGACCGAAACCAACAGGCGGAGAGGTGACTGAATATTGGAAGTCATACAGTCCTCTGCATTTGCTCGATAGTGTGGATGAGGAAAAACTGAAATCTATCCGGTTTTATATTGATTGTGGAGATGATGATTTCCTTTATAAAGGAAATTCTGCCATTCATGTTAAGATGCGCGATTTAAATATCCCACACGAATACCGGGTAAGGAATGGTGGACATGTATGGAGTTACTGGCGGACTGGATTGTTCGACGGATTGAAATTTATTTCTGAAGCTTTTCACAGGTAAAGAAGGAAGCTCAGATTTTAACATGTTCATGGTTTTTATTTATAGCTGGTAAGTAATTTATTTAAGTTGCCGAAGTAATTTTGCAGGCACATAAGGAAATCTTAAGGGGAGATTGTTTCCCAAAAAACGCATAGCTTTGTTTAGTCAAATATAAGAATATTGAAAAGTAAAGTTTTTACAGTCATTGCAATTTTATTACTTGTTATTCAGGTAAAAGCACAAACGGTTGAAACTGAAAACTTTCGCTGGGGTAATGGTTTTTATTACAACCTGAGCTTGGGGGGAAGTATTACTTTTAATGAATTGGAGATAAAATTGCTGAAGGTTGAGAATCATTATAATTTGATTAAAATAGGGGAGGATTCACTTTGGTTAAAAGTCGCCCGCCGGTCGATGCCGGAGGAAATAAATGGAGTAAGAATTTTTGTGGCTGATAATAAAAAGGTGAAGGAACTGGCATCTGATACCCTTACACATGGAATTCTTAAAAAAGATGCTCTGATTTGCCTCAGCGATGCAAATTTCCCTTTGCTCGATCCATTGCAATTTACATTTCCGGTAAGCTTTAACGAGGGATTTACGTGGAATGTTGGAGAGGATAGTTATCCATTTTCTTATTATAAATCGGGAGAACAATTAAATTCATACTGTTCCTATCCCGGCATTGGGTTTAGCCTTAATGATGCTCATAGAAGCATTAAACACTGGCTGGTAACAGTTGAAAATAGCAAGGTAGCATGGATAGAAAACCTTGATAATGGAGAGAAGGGCAATCAGACCTTTGTTTTATTGAAGAGCGAATCATACCCGGAAACATACTATTTATATGGTCACCTCGATATAAAAAACATCGTGGTAAAAAAGGGTCAGGAACTAAAAAAGGGTGATGTGATAGGCACAGCTTTGCAAGATGAATCCTGGGGGTATTTTCATTTTGCAGTAATTTATTCTGCGACTGAACCAACCATTCGGGAAAGCTTTCATAATATTGTGAATGGTTTTCCTCAGCTGTTCAGTTTGTATTTCTACGAGGGAAAAATTGGTATCCCAAATTTTACGAGGGGAAAAATAGTATATGGAATGCCGCGCCATATAAGTAAGAACCAGCTAAATATTCAGGAGTTTGAAACATATTCAGGTAAGGGGTGGGTTACCGGAAGGTGGAATCCTGCTGATAAGGTGGAATGGGTTTCCAATGAAAGGGAAGGAAATGCCCGAATGAGAAAAGAGTTGTTTGAAGGAACTTCTGCTCAAAGTCTAAATCCCAATAATTTTTTTGAATATTATATTTCAGTTAAAAACGGCACCTATCGCATCCGTGCAAAAGTTGGCGATTTGTATTTGCCTTCATGGCAGAAAATTGAATTTGAAGGTTTAAACGTTGGAATCAGGGAACTGGATGCAGGACATTTTGAATGGACAAATGAACGGATTGTGAAGGTGCAGGATGGTAAGTTAAATGTGCGTTTTTTCGTTGATAGTAAAAATCAACGGGTGGCAGGGGTAAGTGAAATCGTTTTTCAGCAAATTAACCTGAAATGAAAAAAAAAGAATGAATGGTCACGAGTATGAATTTATGGCATTTAAATTGTTAAAATTGAGGGATTTTATTTCTTTTGGCCAGGTGAAATTTCTTTAATTGCAGTTATTCCTAATGAATTGAATTTTTTTTGAAGGAATTTTAGGCAATTCGACAAAACCTATTGGCTATAGTTTAATTTTATTGTTTTTTGAAAACCAGGATAGTATAATATTGTTTTACCATTATGAAGAAAAATATTAGGGAAAAATACCTTACAATCATATTCACTTTAATCGGCGCTCTGGGTGGATTTCTTTACTGGAAATTTGTGGGTTGTATCAGTGGAACCTGTCCCATACAATCGGTTTGGTATTGGAGCACATTATGGGGTGCAGCCATTGGATACTTAATGGGCGATTTCATTAATGAACTTGTTCAGAAGCGAAAAAGGAAAACAGAGGAAGAGCAATGAATTGCCGGTTTCTAAATATCATCAATTCGCCAAAACCAGTGTTGGTTGATTTTTATGCTGAATGGTGTATTCCCTGCAAAGAACTACCCCCTGTTCTAAAACAGGTTAAGAATGAAATCAATCAGGTGAAGATTGTGAAGGTAGATGTAGATAGAAACCCACTCATTGCAACCCACTTCAAAATAAACCGACTTCCAACACTAATGTTTTTTAAAGACGGAAAAGCATTATGGACAGGTGAAGGGATCTACAGTGCACAAGAGTTAAAGACAATATTGCTTCACCGGCTTCTGGAAAGCTAAATTGCAGTAATGTATTCTGGATTAATTTCAGAATTTTTGTATTATAGAAAAATGATTCAAACTTTTTATGCTATATACATGTGAGAAGTAAAATATGGACTTTAAAACTTTAACTAAACAGGCCAAAGAGCATCTGAATATTTTATGTTCTGATATTCCCGAACGTCGGGTAGGAGGAAGTGGTAATCGCCAGGCAACTCAATATGTAAAGAATAAATTTCAAACATCAGGTTGGAAAACGGAAGAAACGTTGCTCTCGGTTATTGACTGGAAAACCGATGAGGCTACATTAACTTGCGCAGGGCAATCTTTTGAAGTTTTTACCTCTCCATATTCTTTGGGTTGCAAGGAATCCGGCGAACTTATTTCTGTTGAGAACATCGCACAATTAGAAAGAATCGAACTGTCAGGGAGAATTGTTTTATTGCATGGTAAGATTGCATCGGAACAAATTATGCCAAAGAATTTTGTGTTTTATAATCCTGAAGAACACCAGCAAATTGTTTCTATACTGGAAAAGGGAAAACCAAAAGCTGTACTTTGTGCAACCGGCCAAAATGCCGCAACAGCCGGAGGGGTATATCCATTTCCTCTGTTTGAAGACGGGGATTTTGATGTGCCTTCAGTTTATATGAAAGACACTGAAGGAGAGAAATTGCGAGCTTTTACCGGAGAGATTGTTTATCTGGAATCGAAGGCTGTTCGGATTCCTGAAACTGCATTTAATGTGGTTGCGCGAAAGGGAAAAGAAACCAACAACAGAATTGTTGTCACAGCTCATATCGATTCCAAGATTGGTACTCCCGGTGCCATTGACAATGCCACAGGGGTAACCGTCCTGCTCCTGCTTTCGAATTTATTGAGTGATTACAATGGTTATCATTGCATCGAACTTGTTGCTTTGAATGGCGAAGATTATTATGCCGTTCCGGGACAAATGAAATACATCGAACAGAATGAGGGTGCTTTTGATACCATCAGGCTGAATATAAATATCGACGGAGCTGGATATAAGAAAGGGCCGTCATGTTTTTCTGCATTTGGTTTACCTGGGAAAATTCAGAATGCTTTAACAGGTGTTCTGCAACAACATTCCAATATCGTGAACGGGCTGCCATGGGTGCAGGGAGACCATAGCATTTTTATCCAGTATGGATGCCCTGCCATTGCTGTAAGTTCAAGCTGGTTTATCGAAAACATCGAAAACCAGGATATAACACATACTCCTAAAGATAACCTGGATATTGTCAGCTATAATAAGGTGGCAGAATGTGCGGTTGCAATCGCTGAATTGATAAATAACCTGGAACAAAGTGAGTCTAAAATTTGAATGAATAGTGCTGTCGTTGCATTTTAATATGGAATGGCTGGTTTTTCCAAGAAGATAATAAGGCTGAATACAAATATCAAACTTAAACTCCATTTGTCGGAGTAAACAAATTATTAGACAGAAATAGGTGCTGTAGAAGCCATTTCCGCTAATACCTGATATCCGTTTGCTTCATATTCTATTTTTATTAGGTGGGATTTATAACTCCATAGTTTCTTTGAATTAAGTTCGGAGCAAATTCGCACTAAACTCGTATTAAATTCGTGTTTATGCGAATTTAGTGCGAATTTAATGCGAGTTTAATACGAGTTTAATACGAGTTTAATACGAAGTTGAACATAGGATATTGATGTTCTATTTTTTCAAACGGTTCTATAGAATTATTCATTTCCTTATTTTTCTTGACATAAAACTGATGCTAATATTTGAAGATCTGTAAAAACTGTTGTTCTAAAGAAATGTTTGTGACAGGAAGTTGATATTTCCCTTAGAAATAATGGGTTATTCAAAAATAATTTTAAGGAATTTTGCTTGTTATTTAAACATTAATTCTTAAATTGAAGTCATAAGGCTCTTAATATATTATTGTATTAAACAATGCAATGAAAATTAGATTTCATTCTGATTGGATCAATAGTTTTCATTGATAGAAATGAAAGGAGGCAAAACAATGGGTGATCAAAATTTTAATTTTGGAAGTATCCAGGGAGATATTATTGCACCTGGTGCTTCAGGTATTGTGGCAAAAAATATTTCAGGAAACATACACATAGGTTCGGAAAAACTTGACAGGATGCCCAATGAATACAGCAGAATCATGGAGGCATTTTCAGAAAACATTAATCTTTTGTTGCAGAAATACCAGGTTGAACCCGAACAGATAGCTCCGGTTCAGAAAAAAATTGATGAGCTTGCAGACGAGATTACAGAAGTAGGGCCGGAAGCAGAGGTGGATTATGAAAAAGAAATAAGTCTGAAGTCAAAGTTGGTTTCCGCTGCAGCCGGACTTGCCAGATTGTTGCCTAAGGGTGCAGAGGTAGTTGCTGCTTTTTCTCCTCTTGCACCATTCAGCAAGTTAATTGGTGAGGCTGTGGATGTGGTTGTACAAAATGTAGTAAAAAGCTGAAATGAAACACTTTATTGCTTCTTGCCATGAATAATCAGGAATATAATATCGGAGAGGTAAAAGGAGACGTGGTTGGTTCCGGAGCCAGTGGTATAACTGCAAAAGCAATCCATGGTAATGTATTACAGGTAATTATTCAATCGGAAGATATCACCCGGCAGCTTGGTGAATTGAATGAGTTGCCTTCCGAAGTAAAGCAAAATCAGGCAGCAGGCATGGAAGGGAGCAAGATTTCCAGGAATTCTGTTTTGCTCCAGGAAACCATTAGTCAATTACTTGAAGTTATCAGATCATCGAACCGGAAAGGCAGGAATGTTGACAAGGTACAAGCCGGAGAGCTACACCTTTCACAAGTGGATTTGTTATTGAAAAAGGCCATACTTTTAAAGTCGGATGCCGACCAGATG
>JBEPWX010000068.1:6386-10077 GCA_041642235.1 Mariniphaga sp. | reverse complement strand
ATCGAGACCTGCCATTACAATTATCAAATCAAAATCGTGATGCTCCAACGTAAGCAAAGCGTCTTCAGTAGTGTTAACACTGGTAAAACGCGGTGCCGCATATAAATTCAGCTGCAGGTACTCTCCAAATATCTTATCGCTGAACTGCCCCTCCCGCACAATAGTATACGAATCGTAGAGGGTGGCCACAAGTAATACCTCCTTCACTTTGGTAGGCATGAGTTCCTGAAAAATGTCGCGATCGGTTTTCTTTCGTTTGTAAATGCTTGCCAGCGTTATGTCATTGATATCCATCTTCAATAAATTTGAATCGCTGAAATTACGCATTTTTCAGGAAATATGTATCCGGAAGGGGACCAGATACATACTCTAATTTCATCATTCAATGCTCATTTTTATGTTCCCCCAGGTTACAGCAGGCTCATCTGGACAATGAACCATGCATTTATGGGAAAAGGTACTGACCGTTACATGCCCTTATCCTACATCAATTCCCTTCTCCGCTCTTCGTATTCCTGTTTATCAATTTCACCTTTTGCATAACGTTCTTTCAGAATATCGAGGGCCGTCTTTTCCTGTTTTTTATCAGTCGTTTGCCGTGTGTTTACAGCTTTCACAACCATCCAGATTATAAAAATGAGAAGAATCAGGCCGATAATCCACCACCAGCCCATCCCCCATCCATGTCCGGGATATCCATCCATCATAAAATTGCTCCTTTCTTTTTAGTTATTCATTTGATCCTGCATTATACCACTGTCCCGGTTCATCATTCTGCTCCTGTTTTGCATCCTGTTTCCCTGTCCACCCATCATGCTTTCCTGTTGCATCATAATCTGCTGCAGCTGTTTTTTTTGATCGTTGTTCAGGGTACTTTTCATTTCCTGGGCTGTTTCATAGGCAGCAACCTGCATGTTAATTCTTATCTCTGAAGAACTTTGCAATTGCTTTCTGATTTCTCCTGCCGGAGCAGTATTTTCAAATAAGTCTTTTGTTTTCATCTGTGTTTTAGCAAGTTCAGCCTCGTAATCTACCTGTTGTTTTTTAAATTCACTTTGCAAGTCAATCAGTTGTTCCACCTGGCTGCTGCTCAGCGACAGTTGCTGCATGCCGGGCAACCGGTTCACAAGCATCATACATTTTCTCATGGGCATGTTCTGGCTCATCATCTGTCCGCACATCGGACACATGCCCTGCCCCATTGCTCCCATGCCTATGCCCTGCTGCATCATTCCCCGATTTTGCATCATCATCTGCTGCATCGGCTGCCGGTCATTCCTCATCATCTGGGCATTTGCTGTGAGTCCTGCAATAAGCAGGAGCGTTGCTGTAAAAAATAATAATTTTCTCATAACTTCATTTTTTTTTATACATAAAACCCATGTATCTCAAACTGAATCTTTAATATTAACTATCAGGTAGCGTTTTACGATATCTGACCATAAATTGGTTACTTCTATTTGTCCGGGTTTAAAACCTGCCTTCAACAAGTTTTCATACGTACGCCGGTTGATATTCGCCCCATAAATATGTAATGGAATAAAATTGATCATGTCCATCAACCTGCCAACAACCTTCTTCTCACTGCGCACATGTTCCAGCATAAGAATCCGGCCTCCGTTCTTACAAACACGCCGAATCTCCTGCAGGCCTTTTACCGGATCGGGCACCGAACAAAAAACACAGGAAGTGACAACCGTATCAAAGCTGTTATTGCCGAATGACATGTCTTCAGCATCCATTTGCATTATTTGTACGTTCTTCCTTTTTCCATGTTTTTTTCTTGCAATAGCCACCATCCGTTCACTAAAATCGATACCCGTAAGCTCAATGTTTGCCGGATAATACGGAATGTTATTCCCGGTTCCAATTCCAACTTCAAGTGTTTTTCCTTTCACATTTTCCAATAATCCCTCTCTCCAGCCCGACATTATCATTTCCATTGGGCGGTCCATTACATCATAAAACCGGGCTATGCGGTTGTACCTGTTTTTAATTTTATTCATGAGTAAGAACTGAATTTTTCTTTCTATATCCATCGGCTTAAAAGCCGGAGTTAGTAGACTTCATAGTTGCGCATCATCCCCATATCCTCATGCTCCAGGTTATGGCAGTGATAAGCATAAATACCGGTAAAATCCTCGAACTTCAGGGCAATTTTTACTTTCATACCGGGCATAAGCAGGAAGGTATCCTGCCAAAATCCGGCATAAAATCAGGATTGATCCGTGAATTTTCAGAAACTAAACCGGACTGATTATCTGAATTACAAAATGAAAAAGCAGGCAGCATCGATGAAAGCACAACGCTTCCGGTAACAGTTCTAATAAATTCCTGACGATTCATATTGTTATTTCAGTTTACCATAGGCCGGAACAGGAAGGGAAATAATGTTGTAATTGAATATATCCACAAGGTTGCTAATCCAGAACTATGTTTTTTTAATGTAAAGAAAAATACATACCATGTTTCCATAGTAAGCTCAACGTTTCACTACCAGTTCATTATCAAAACCTTAGAATAGTTTTTCATTCATCATTAATTACGATTGGGGAAGAGTTACACAATGATGAGAACTAATTTCAACATTTTTTAATTCAATCATAATATTTTTTCATCTGCCACAGTAGTTCAAAAAAAGTCAGCCTCAAAAGGCCACAATAAACAAGAGAATCAATAAAAATAAAAAATAACAGACCCCTGTTCTGCTGATATTATATACGTAGTAAATTCGTATTAACTTCGTATCAAACTCGATTATTAGCGAATTTAGTGCAAAGTTAACCCGAAGTTGATCCGAAGTTAATTGGAAGTTATATATAACAAAAGTGCAAAAAAATAGTTTTATTACCTTAAATAGTTGCTGCCCGGACAATCATACAAAACAAATCTTCTGTTAATACTATTGATTTATATTTTTTCCTATCCGACGGTTCCTGCAGAAAATACAGATTAACAAAATGTCTACTATAACTATTGATGAAATTGCTGATTTAAAATTAAAGTTAGTCAAGCTCTTGCAATTTCAATTTCAATCCTGTGCCCATCAGAAAAACCTAACTGATTAAATCCTTTCACTAAGTAACATTATCTTTAATTTAGATACATTTGAGATATCAATCGTAGTTTGGGAAATAGCATAAAAAAACTAATTTAGCAGCTTTTTACGGAAACTGTTTAAAAACCGAAAGTGTGAAAATTTTAAAAATCAAACTACACTGGCAAATTCTGATTGCCCTTATACTTGCTGTTTTATATGGTTATTTTATTCCGGAAGGAGTGAAATATGTTCATTGGATGGGGGAAATTTTCCTTACTGCCCTAAAAATGGTCATTATCCCACTTATCCTAAGTTCTATTATTTCAGGAGTTACAAGCATGGGCAGCGGGAAAAGTCTTGGTCGGTTAGGACTAAAGGCAATAGTCTATTATTTAAGCACCAGCACCATAGCAATCATAACAGGATTAGTGCTTGTCAATTTGATTCGCCCGGGTGTAGGTGTAGAAATGGGATTTACACAAACAGTGGATGGTCTTACCGAAAGTGCCGGTTCACTTTCCGATATTTTAATGCGGATTGTTCCTGCCAATATTTTCGAGGCAATGGTTAACGGAGACATATTACCTATTATATTCTTTGCTATTATTTTCGGTGTTTTCATTTCACAAACAACAGATATATACAGGGTGA
>JBEPWX010000068.1:0-6376 GCA_041642235.1 Mariniphaga sp. | reverse complement strand
AACTTTTTTTGAAGCCTTCTTTGAAGTGATGATGAAAATGACCATGTTTATTGTCCGTTTCACGCCATTGGGAATATTTGGTATTGTTGCGTATGAGGTACAAAGGAATGCCGATCAGTTGGCCAATTTAGCCGGTAGTATGGCTATTTATATGCTTACAGTTTTCCTTGCACTAATGATTCATGCCTTTATAAGTCTTCCACTAATCCTCCGCTTCTTTGCCAAGGTAAAACCTTACAAACATTTTAAAAACATGCTGACTCCTTTGATTACAGCTTTTTCTACAGCCTCATCGAGTGCAACTTTGCCGCTTACCATGGAAGCAGTTGAACATAAAAGTGGGGTTTCCAATAAAATATCAAGTTTTACCTTACCTCTTGGAGCTACCATCAATATGGACGGAACGGCATTATATGAATGTGTAGCAGCTATGTTCATTGCCCAGGTATATGGGGTTGATATGACGTTTGTAGAACAAATGTTAGTTGTAGTGACGGCTTTACTGGCATCAATTGGAGCTGCAGGTATTCCTATGGCCGGTTTGGTAATGCTCACTGTAATTTTAACTGCTGCAGGATTACCGCTTGAAGGTATTGGGTTAATAATTGCTGTAGATCTGCTACTTGACATGACCCGAACTGCGGTAAATGTATGGAGCGATAGCTGCGGTGCAGTAATCATTGCAAGGACTGAAAATGAAAAAACATTGCTGGATTCATAATCATTTGTTTTATTATACATGACAAAAAAATAATAATCAGGAGAATATGAAGATTATAATTCTTAAATTTTTTGTTCTGTTTGTTCTTTTCTTCAACCTTGCAAATTGTAAAAAAAATAATTCCGAAGTTTTATATGATCGCAGTTACTTAAATGAAATTAAAGCTGCCCGTAAGGAAATAATTTTCTACATGGCAAGGAATTCAGTCCCAGGAGCAACTTTTGCTGTTGCTAAAGAAGGTGAAATTATTTATTCAGAAGGGCTTGGGTTAGCTTCCAAAGATTTGGAGGTGCCTGTTACCCGTAATACAAAATTCAGGATTGGTGAACTTTCCGAAAACTTCACTTCCCTACTATATCAAAAATTAATTGAAAGAGGAATACTATTTCCCGATTCCACTGTTCAGTTTTATTATCCCGGGTTTCCGGAGAAAAAGTATAAAATTCCGATTCACCATCTGGTACATCATACTTCAGGAATCAGAGAACCTAATACAAATGAAGATAATTGGAGTGGATTGCATATTTCAATTCAAAACGGAATTAAAAAGTTTATGTCTGATTCCCTTGTTGCTTCTCCGGGAATGCATCTGATACCCAGCAAATTCAATTACAACCTGCTGGGTGCTATAATGGAAAAAGTTACAGGTAATCATTTTCACAACCTTCTTAAAGAATATATAACCGATACTCTTGGATTGAAAAATACATTGGTAGATAGTCCTTTTAATACAATTAAAGGCCGTTCCAATTTCTTTGATCATAATGTTGTTGCCCAGGTAGTACCTGCAATTTTTCGAGATATGAGGTATACAGCCCCTTCGGAGGGGTTATTGTCAAATGCAGAAGATCTTGTAAAATTTGGGAATGCAATACTTTTATCTGAATATATTTCTGAAGAAATAAAAAGCCGGCTATTTGAACCCATCGTGCTTAAAAAAAATATTACGACAAGAATGGCAAACGGATGGGTTATATTAAAAGACCAGGATGATCGTTTGGTTTATGGCAAAAGCGGTAGTGTTACGGGAGGAAGTGCAGCTATAATTATTTACCCGGATGAGAAACTGGTAGTTGCTTGTGCAACCAATTTGAGTTCAATTTCTGAAGATATACCTGTATTTCAAATTGCCAACAATTTTTTGACTGACAGTTTGCGGGAAATCCAAAATCAGGAACAACAGATTAATACAGGCGATTTCAATTAATCAATCAGGCACATTAGGATTCCGAAAAAAGCGATTCCACAAATTCTCTTCTTCTGAAAACCTGCAGATGTTCCATTTTTTCACCTATTCCGATATATTTAACCGGAATTTTAAACTGATCAGAAATGCCTATCACCACTCCCCCTTTGGCAGTTCCGTCTAGTTTTGTGAGAGCCAAAGCTGTTACTTCAGTTGCTTTTGTAAACTGCTTTGCCTGTTCAAAGGCATTTTGTCCTGTGGAACCATCAAGGATAAGTAACACTTCATGCGGTGCTCCCGGAACGATTCGTGACATTATTTTTTTTATCTTTGAAAGCTCGTTCATAAGATTCACCTTATTATGCAAACGTCCGGCTGTATCGACGATTACCACATCGGCATTATTTTTCTTACCAGAAGAAAGTGCATCGAAGGCTACTGAGGCCGGATCCGCACCCATTTTTTGCTTTACGATAGGTACATCCACCCGTTTGGCCCAAATTTCAAGTTGTTCTATGGCTGCAGCCCTGAATGTATCAGCTGCTCCCAGATAAACTTTTTTACCTGCCTCTTTAAACTGGTAGGCCAGTTTTCCTATTGTCGTTGTTTTACCAACTCCGTTTACACCAACCACCATAATCACATAGGGCTTTTCGGTTTCAGGAAGATCAAAATCAGAAGCATCACCCGTATTATTTTCTTCAAGTAAAGCAACTATTTCTTCCTTTAGAATATTATTCAATTCCTCGACACCCATATACCTGTCGTGTGCAACCCGTTCTTCTATCCTTCTGATAATTTTAAGTGTCGTATCCACACCAACATCAGAAGAAATTAAAATCTCTTCAAGATTATCCAGCAATTCTTCGTCAACTTTCGATTTGCCTGCAACTGCACGGCCCAGTTTCCTGAATACACTTTCCTTGGTTTTGGAAAGACCTTTATCGAGGTTCTCCTTTTTACTTTTTGTAAAACTTCCGAATATACCCATTGGTCTTTTATTTGTGATGGCTAAAAATAATCATTTTTCCTCTGACGAGAAGCAGGTGCCAAAACAAAAAAAGCTTTCACCCTGATTGATGAAAGCTTCTTCTGCAAACTTGCCTACTATTATTGCTTAGAAAAATAATCCTTAACTTCATCATTAATGATAACTTCTTCCTTAAAAGTATATGCACCTGTTTCAGGAGATTTAATCATCCTGATTACTTTTGAATGACCTTTCCCTGCTCCTTTTTGTAATGTTGCAACCGTCTTCTTTGCCATAATTAAAAGATTTATTTAATTTCTTTATGAACAGTAACTTTCTTTAAAATCGGGTTATATTTTTTAATTTCCAACCGGTCAGGTGTATTCTTACGGTTTTTAGTTGTAATATATCTTGAAGTTCCTGGCATACCACTGTTTTTATGCTCAGTACATTCCAAAATTACCTGAATTCTTGCGCCTTTTCCTTTTTTTGCCATTACAGAGTTTCTTTAAATTTTTTCTATAAATCCTTTTTCTTTTGCATCCTTAATGGCTGCTACTATGCCTTTTTTGTTGATAGTACGTATCCCCGATGCTGAAACTACTAATTGTACCCAACGATTTTCATTTGGAAGATAAAACTTTTTCCTGAACAAATTTACGTTGAACTTTCTTTTCACACGGCGTTTTGAGTGAGAAACATTGTTACCCACCATCGCACTTTTTCCTGTTATTTGACAAACTCGTGACATTTCTTATATAATTTCTTGATGTACAAATCAAACACGTTTTTTAACGGCTTGCAAAGAAAATACTTTTTTAATAAATAATCAAGCTGTTCGTTAAGTTTTTCAGTCAACAATTAACATTCAAATGTTATTTCTGCTTAATATCCTGAAACTTTTATCAAAACGTTATACCAGATGGGATAATTATTCTCATAAAATGTGGAATTAGTCATCAATCCTATGATTTTTTCTCCAAAAGATTTTTTTTCCTACACTACCAATCCTAACAGAATTAGAGCATTTATAAATTTAATCCTGAAATTACCGTAAAACTTCATCCTACAGAAGATTTGCTGAAGGCTGCAAAAATTTATTGGCATACTTTTCCCATATAATCATGATCAGAAATTAATGATATTTGTCCATTATTTAAATTTCTGGCAGTATTATTTCTAATACACATTCATGAAAAAAAACAAACCGGTTATTACTGTAAGCATCATTTTAGTGACTATCGCAATCGTGATGATTTTGGGAACATTATTTATTGGCAATTACATTGAAAGTGAACTACAGGCCCGTCAGGTTGGCTCGTATATTATCCAAAGTCGGGCAACCAATGTAAACCTTTTTTTACGACAGGTTAAGATTAAAAATGCAATTGCTGAAGATACAGCAACCAATCAAAAATTCACCATTGCTGAACTCAAAGCAACAGGAATTCACATTTTTCCGTTTGTTTTCAACAACAAATTAATTATCAACAATTTACAAATTAAGACTCCGGAAATTTCATTAACACAGGGAGATTCTAATGAGAACAATAAAAAAAATAAAACTGACTTTGAACAAAAAGGAGAAATAAAACTGGTCAGGATTAAAAAACTGGAAATATCGGATGCGGCATTAGCATTGCAGAAGCAGAATTTTAATGAAACGGATACTATACTTTCACTGCAGGCAGAGCTCAGGCTTTGGAACTTAAACATCAATAGCGACAGGGAGCAGTTGATTTATAAAAATCATTCGGCTGAAAAGTTTCAGGTAAAGTTAACCAACGGCAAATATATACTTCCAGGAAAACTTTATCAACTGCAATTTGGTAACTTTTCTTTTAATACAGAACAGGAACCCTTGATTTTAAAGGATTTACATCTTTCATCCCGATATTCAAAATATGACATTGCAAAACAAACAGGAACAGAAACCGATTGGTATGATATTACTTTGAAGCTCGTTGAAATTGAGGGCATAAATTTAAAAGCCCTGTTGCAAGACACTGCTGTAATATATAGAAAAGCTTTGCTGGAGAACATGGATGCTGCTATTTTCAGAGATAAGCGTCCCCCCTTTCCTGAGAAACCGGACTCAAAACTACCAATGGAAATGTTGGAAAGTCTGTCTTTTAAATTTCATTCTGATTCAATTTTAATTAAAAATTCAGAAATTGTTTATGAAGAACATGCTGAAGAAGGCAATGAACCTGGAACGATAACTTTTAATCAATTTTTTGCTACCATTTATAATTTAAGCACCATCAATGATTTAATTGGTGGCCAGACATCAATGTCGGCCAGGGCAATGGTAATGAATGAATCACTACTGACAGCGGAATTTGTTTTTCCAAATAAAGAATATTCCTATAATTACAGGGTAAAGGGAAACCTGAGCCCCATAAATATTGCAGCATTCAACCCAATGATTGTACCCAATGCCTTTGTCAGAGTTGATGAAGGACGAATTAAACGACTGGAGTTCAATTATACCTATAACAATAACAAATCTAATGGCAGCCTGGCTTTGGAGTACGAAAACCTCAACATCAGTATTCTTGATAAAAAAGATGGATCACAAAAAAAAATTAAAACTTTTATTACAGAAACATTCGTATTGCAAAAAGATAACCTCAAGCAGGATAATTCCTATCAGGAAGGTTCCATATCATTTGAACGTGAGAAAAAAAAATCCATCTTCAACTATTGGTGGAAATCGCTTTTTAGCGGGATAAAAGATATAATGGCTTTTTAAAATATCACAAGGTTCAGGATTTAAGCTCCTGGGTAAAATAATCAGAAGTTAAAAACCTAATAAATACATTAGCCTGCAATTTTACGCTGATTTCTTTTTTTACAACATTCACTGTGCTGTTCAAGCAAATAGGATATTTTTTCAGAATTTACCGGATTTCTGAATTCAATAAGTTCGATGAGTGACATAGTTCTGTAGGGTTCAAAAACACATTCATCTGTAGGATCATTAAATGGACAATTCAGAATTAATTCATAAAAACGGATCTTATTTTTCATCTTTTAGTTTTGAGTTTAAATCAGGCGAATTTGGGTCCAAAACTATCAAAAGTTCACCAATCCTTATAGAAAAGTATACTGAATAAAAAGGAGTAAATTGCTGATAAGCTCACCGTAGTTTACTGATTTTGCATAAATAATTTTTTAAATCACTATAGGGAATTTAAGAATTTTAACACCAGAGAACATTAAAAATTGAGAATCGTGATCCTAACAGCAGTGATAGTCATAAATTTCTAAATTTCACTATTGCACAACTCACCAGTATTATTTTAAATATTGTTGATTAGAATATAAAATCAGCTCCACCTTTTCTCGATATTATTGCCTTATTCAAGCTAGGCCTTCATACCTACCGGAGAATTTGTCCCAACTTCAGAATTATGCTTCAGCCTTGCAAGTTCAGTTTATACATCTTCTTCCTCATATTCCATAGCCATTCACAGCTACTCAATCGTGATTTCAT
>JBEPWX010000067.1:0-10165 GCA_041642235.1 Mariniphaga sp. | reverse complement strand
AAATGAATGACCGTACACTTCCATTTCTGGTGCCAATGAGTGAGGTGGCAGGAATTATGTCGGTACAGGAAGGAGCTAAATACCTTGAAAAAACCTATGGTGGCTATGGGGTATTGCTAGGAGGCGTTCCTGGAGTATTGCCTGCTAAAGTACTGATTTTAGGTGGTGGTATTGTAGGTACAGAAGCAGCCAAAATGGCTGCCGGATTAGGTGCCGATGTTACTGTCATGGATATTTCTCTCAAACGCCTGCGCTACCTCGATGATATCATGCCTGCCAATGTGAAAACCATGATGAGTAATGAATACAACATCAGGCATATGGTGGAAACTCATGATCTTATTATTGGTGCAGTATTGATTCCAGGGGCAAAAGCGCCACGTCTGGTTACCCGCGATATGCTCAGTAACATGCGCCCAGGTACGGTACTGGTGGATGTAGCGGTTGATCAGGGAGGATGCTTTGAAACAACCCGGGCTACCACTCACGCCGATCCGGTTTTCATAATCGATGATGTTATCCATTATTGTGTGGCCAATATGCCCGGTGCCGTTCCCCGTACATCAACCATTGCCCTTACAAATGCAACCCTCCCCTATGCCATTCAGATTGCCGGAAAAGGTTGGAAACAGGCCTGCATCGATAATGTGCCTTTACGAAGGGGATTAAATGTAGTTGATGGAAAAGTAGTATATGAAGGAGTTGCTGATGCCTTTAACCTTAATTTTGTGGATGTTGAAACTGTTCTGTAGTTAATAATATTATCTTTATTGAGGAGAGGCTGCCGCGACAGGCAGCCTTTTTAATTTTCCTTTTATGGCGACAGTTATTCTGACATTTTGAAGGTCTCCGGCAGATCAAATAAACAAACCATAATCCTTCGAACATTTTCAATAATCTTATTATCTTCCCGCCCGGAAATCAAAATATTATTTAATCATGAAAAGATTTGTGCTGCTTATTATCACGATTACTATGATCCTGAACATTAACGCAAAAGAATATAACATTCAGTCTCCATCAGGTCGCCTTAACATAAAAGTGTCAGTGGAAGATATCATACAATATTCGGTTTTTTACAAGGGAAATGAAATAATTTCCCCTTCACCGATATCAATGACACTTGAAGATGAAATATTAGGGGAAAATGCTAAAGTTCGCCGCAATAAAACATCGTCGGTTAAAGAAGATATCATACCAGTAATAGCCCGAAAAAATAGCCGGATTGAGAATAATTATAATCAGCTTATATTATCATTCAAAAACTACAACCTGTATTTCAGGGCATACGATGAAGGCGTGGCTTACCGATGGGAGGTTACAGAAAAAGGCCCTGTAAAAGTAATGGAAGAACTGGCTACCTTTACATTTCCTTCCAATCATCAGGTGTGGTTCCCTGAAGAGGAAAGTTTTTTTACACACCAGGAACGTTCATATGAAGATTTAAAACTATCGGAAATAACTCCTGATCGGTTTGCCACCTCAAGCATTCTTGTGGATTGTGGAAATAATATGAAAGTTTACATTGGAGAATCAGGTCTGATAAATGATTATGCCGGAATGTATTTAAAAGGTTCACCGGAAAACCCTTACCGGCTGGAGGGAAAATTTCCGGGAGTAGTTTTGAAAGAAAACCAAAAAAATGACCGCGATGTGGTTCCGGTAACCTATGCAAATTATATTGCTGAACTTCAGGGACCTAAAAGTTTTCCATGGAGGGTAATGATTATTTCAGATGACGACAGGCAACTGGTGGAATCAGAAATGATTTATAAGCTGGCGCCTGAAAATACACTTGAAACTACCGGATGGATTAAACCGGGAAAAGTAGCCTGGGACTGGTGGAATGCCCTAAATATTTATGGAGTTGATTTTAAATCCGGAGTTAATAATGAAACCTATAAATATTACATTGATTTTGCTTCAGAATATGGGATGGAATATATAATCCTTGATGAAGGGTGGTACCATCTTGACGATATCCTTGATGTTGTAGATGAAATTGATGTGCAGGAACTGGTTGATTATGGAGGAGAAAGAAATGTGGGAATTATTCTTTGGGTAGTATGGAAAACACTGGATGATAAACTAATAGAAGCTCTCAACCAGTTTGAAAAATGGGGCATAAAAGGTATCAAAATTGATTTTATGCAACGCGACGACCAGTGGATGGTTAACTTCTATGAAAAAATAGCCCGCGAATGTGCCAAAAGAGAAATGCTGGTTGACTACCATGGAGCATACAAACCTGCAGGTCTGGAAAGAAAGTATCCGAATGTACTTACAGTAGAAGGGGTAAAAGGGATGGAAAATAATAAGTGGGATGACCTGCCGGATCCTGAACTAAATGTTACACTGCCATTCATTCGCATGGTGGCTGGACCAATGGATTATACTCCGGGAGCAATGATCAATGCAACAAAAGAAAATTTCCGCCAAATTTTTGAAGCTCCAATGGCTCCGGGAACCCGCTGTCACCAACTGGCAATGTATGTTGTTTTTGAAAGTCCGCTGCAAATGCTTTCCGATAATCCTTCCAATTATTACCGTGAACCTGAAGCCATGGAATTTTTAAAGAAGGTGCCAACTGTGTGGGATGAAACTCATGTTCTGGATGCCAAAGTGGGCGAATACATTCTTATTGCCCGCCGTTCGGGAGATTCATGGTTTGTAGGTGCCATGACCGATTGGTCGGCCAGGACCATGGAACTTGATTTAAATTTTTTGCAGGAAGGCAACTTCTCAATGCAAATATGGCGTGACGGCATAAATGCCGACAGGCAGGCTTCTGATTTTATCCAGGAAAACAAAAATATTACCAGCAAATCAAGCATGAAGATAAATATGGCTCCAGGTGGCGGATGGGCAGCCATCATCACAAAAAAATAAAACACCATGCTTTTATTGATATGGCATTGCTTTATGGCAATGCCATTTCTTTTATAGAAAAATAAACTTACTGCAGAAAACTTATAACATGAAATAAGCATGAGAAATAAGTCACACCAACCGTTGATGATTAATCCCCCACACACCAATTCATTATGATACCTTTGAAAACAAAAAGTTTTAATTAAGCGAAAATCTCACAGTATTTTTTAACCAGCAAATATAGAATTGACAAGTACGAAATTTTAATATAGCATTATAGTGTTGCAAGCCGTCGATTAGTAATTTTCCCCTGGTAGAGTGATTTCAGATAAATTTTATGTTCCAGCGCCTGAATTATACACTCTGTAAAATCAACACCTGCAAACTTGCTGGCACTATAAAGACCGCCAGCACTAAACACATTTACTTCAATTAATTTTGAACCTATAATATCAAGGCCGACAAAGAACATTCCATCACGAATCAAATTGGGTCTTACCTGTTCAGTAATTTTCAAAATTTGTTCATTAATAACAGCAGGTTTTGCCTCTCCTCCTGCATGAAGATTGGAACGAATATCATCGGAAGCTGTAGTCCGTTTAACAGCAGCATACTTCCCTTTATATTTCAGGATACTTCCATTCATCATAAATACTCTTGTATCCCCGTTTACCGACTCGGGAATATATTCCTGGGCAACCACATATCCTTCCTGGCCTATAGCCTCAATCATCTGTTTCAGGTTTTTTATGTTGTCTTCATTAACCTGGAATACGCTACGTCCGCCTGATCCGAACAATGGTTTTACTACTATGTTTTTGTTATTCGATAAAAAGAAATCATTGATTTCCCTATAATTTCTGGAAATAATAGTTTCAGGTCTGACTTCTTTGGGAAACTGCTGAAAGTATATTTTGTTTAAGGCATGCGACAAGCCATTTGCATCATTCAATACAATGACATCTTCTTCGATTGCCATTTGCCCGAAAGAAATCCCTGCAACCCGTGCCCAGGCTCTTGTCTTATCCTCCTCTGCCGGATCATTACGAAGCAGGACGACATCAATGTCCCTGAACAACAGCCGCTCTTTTTTGGCAATATTCGCCTTCAGGTTTTCGAGGTAAGAATCTTTAGTCCTGAACTTTTTATTATCAGCCCTGACTGCCCGGCCACCAGCATACCCTTCAGGGAAATAAGACATATCTTCAATTCCCATATAAAACACATCGTGTTTTCGATTATGCATCTTCTGAGCCATAACAGTAGTTGTATAAGGTTCTCTTTCGGTCAATATATTATTAACAATCATGCAAACTTTCATCTGATTTAATTTTTACTTTATAACTGGTATTTTTTTCATTCATCAATTTATCTTTACGACATATTAAAAAGCTCATAAACGCTTTCCTATGGTATTGTAAAGAAACTAGGAATCACAGAAAAGGTTTCATAGTTAAAAATTTATAAATTCGGTTATTATTTTTTTGTTTTTAATTTCCGATAATCTATTCAATGATTCTTCATCTGTCAAAAATCTTGGTTTTATTGACAAAGGTTTTAATACCTTTCTGGAAATTAATTCCTCAATAACGGGTATGTAATTCTGCCGTATTTTACCAATCAATAATGGCTCCAGAGAATTTCCTTCTTTGAGATATTTTATTAATGCCAAAAAACCACGCAGATAAATTGCATCTTTGGTAAACCCTCCACCGCGATATACTCTGGTGGCAATGAAGAAAGCATTTTTGTCATGAAAATGGTACTGCTCTACCAGCAGTTCAAATGTCTTCACAAAATCCTGATGATTAATCAGAGAGTCGACAGCAATGACCCGGCCGGCCAAAACCTTCATACGTTTGGCACTGAGGCCTCCGCTGAGGTACTCTGCAAGTACGGCTATTCCCTCCTGAAGTTCCTCAAAGCCCGGAATCCCGCTGCTCAGCAACTTTAAGGGCTGATTTTGCCCGTTATAAAATGTTGCCACATGAGTTCCAATTTCATGTTGAATCATTGCTTCCGCTCTTTGCTTCAACATTCTTGTCTTTTTGGGGATATAAAAAACTCCTTTATCAACCATCATGCTGTCGATACTGTCTTTAATCTCCACCTTATCTTTCACTCCCGACCATTGTTGTTGCAGGTACCTTAGTTCCTGCCTTGCAAGTTCTGCAAACTCACTTGCATTGTAATAATCGCTCTCATCTCCTTCATCGCGCCGGTCGGAAGAAACTATCTCAATAATATTTTTGGCATCCTCAAGCAACTGATTTTCCACACTTCCATATAATTGCAGGCTGCCATAAAAGAAATCAGAAGATTCCCTTTCGATGAGCATAGTCAGCATTTTATCTGTTTCAGCTCTTTTTTCACGGAACAGAAAACTCAATGTTGGATCATCTATCTCTTCTACCTGAATATTATACAAGGCACGTTTCATTAATTCAGGATCATCAGGTATCATTCGGTAATGAAATACAGGCGATTTTTTATACCCGCTTTGTTTAAACTCCTTCCAGGCCTTATTTCCGTTAACCGGAGATACCAGCATTAAGAAATTAATGCGACTATCAATTTCCACCAGTTGCTTATCAATCTCCCACACCTTGGGCATTATCCTGCGTCTGGCAAGACTTTGAAATCCCGAAAATTTATGATTGGCCTGAATTTTTACAAAATCGAAAACTGTTTTTTTAAATGCTACCGAGAATTCAGAATAAAGCCTGCGTTCAAGAAGAGGAAAAATTTTCCCTTCTTCAGAAACTTTATAAAAAGGTTCAATTTTCAGGCCCAGGAGCAGGCATTCCATTCTTTTGAGATCTTTTCGTTCAAGCAGGGGGTCAAGCTCCGGTGGACATCTACTTGCTGAGCCATGGGTATGAACTTCCGGCACCATTCCTGCAAGTTTCATTTCTTCCAGATATTTTTTGAACGGAGAAGTCATTTCCGGGAGCTCTTCCGGACCAAAAAGCTGAAACCCGGCAACATTGTCTGCCAGACTGTAATTCCTATTACCTGGCCAGATTTCCATAAGTAAAAACGCTCCAAATTCATCAGAAAGTTTTTTTACAAGCTTCTTTAACAAATTTTGATACTGTAAATATTTCTCAGCAGAAACAATCATATAAGAAGCTTCATTTTTAATCACATTTTCTATAACAACATCTCTTTCTCTTCCTTCCTCATGCCGGTACACCAAAAGAAAAGGCAAATTCCGTTCAATATGAAGGAATTCTGAATTTCCCAATTGAAAATGTATTCCTGAATTTTCATCCAGTTCTTTTTCTATATTCTGGAAAGGACTGCTCTTTGATTTATATACCATATCCGATCTCCATTTATTCATTCACTCAAAATAACCCTATGTAACCGATTTAAATTTAGCTGCTTCCAATACTGCAGGAATGGTTTCCTGTAATGCTTTTTTCAATTCATTAATTAATACAATATCCACTGCTCCTGACCATTCATCCATGAAAATTTTTTTAAATTCGATACTGAGTACACAACTTCTGTCAGGATAGCGGGCATGAATCCATTTTGAAAGATATCCTCCTTTAAACTTTATGTTTTCTGCTACATATAAACTTCTCCCCTGGAAATTATAACTTTCCATAACCGCAATGAAATTATCTACTACACCTTTCCATAACTGCCGATTCAGCGATCCGGTACCTATATTTATCTCAGGATTCTCCCGTAGATTTTCTTCTTCCTCGTGCATGCCTTTCCGGAGGTAATTATAGGAATGTACATCGTAAACTACAATGTATCCCCAATAATCTATAAATCTGGCTATTATACGTTCAAGAAGTTCATAAAAATAATCATATTCACCATATGAATATTCCCATACCGAGAGAGGAACATTATCTTTCCACACCTTCAGCCCCCATGCCTGTTCGGGAGTACGATAAACAGCATCTTTCCTGGGTCGGTTCAGGTCTACCTCAAATCGGGAAGTATTCACAACAATATTGTTTCCTGAAACATCGGCAAAAAATTCAGTATAAGGATCTTCTTCTCTCAGGCGATCGTATTCATCAATTAACAGATAGTTGCCGATTCCAGGTCGAATTTCATGCCCGTTATGAATAGCTGTAACCAGCAATGGACTTTTAACTGCATGTATATTTTTATGAATATCAATCATACCCGATAGTTTCGAAAATACTGTGCCAAACAGGAAATTCTGAAAATTAAACTCCTGTTTTCATTTCAGATATGCCGGATAGCATAACAATGGCTTTTATTTTCTAGGTTAAGAGCAATGATTCATATTTCAGAACCAGGAATCAAAAGAATTTTATTGATTTAACCATTATGGGGAAAGTGTGGGAAAGTTGAAACACCCTAGTGTAGAAAACCAATATTCCAGTTTACAGTTTAAATTTACAGCATAAATATAAATGTGCATCAATATCCATGCATAATAGGAATAATTCCACAAAACCTTGTGTTCGTCATACAATGCTCGTTTAAATAGAATACCCATTTTTAAAGAAATTAATTAACTTAGAAAAAAAAATAAGGTGAATTGCTGTCAAGGACAGGAATTGTCTGTGAATAACCTGGTTCGCGATAAAAGCAAAAAACCAACAAAAAATCTAAATTAGAATAAAATGAATTCTTTCTGCCCATATAAATTTGTACTTGCATTTGTTGTTTCAATTGGAATGTTATGCATGTCCTATAATGGAGCCTGTCAGGAAATTTCGTTCACAGAACAGTGGGATACTGCCCGGGTTCTTGAGAATCCTCACAAGGGCTGGTACCATCACTTATTTGATAATGGAATTAGCAAATATGCCATTGAAGATGATTCCATATTTGCTTCTTTTCCGGGAATGGACCATTTGTACCTGCGTTTATGCTGGAGTTATCTGGAACCGGAGGAAGGTAAATTTAACTGGCATACCATTGATGATATCGTAAAAAAATATGTGCCTTTGGGTTATAAAATTTCGTTCAGGATTACCTGCAGTGAAACAGCCAGTTATCCGGGTTCCGTAGGCGAAGAAGTTGACGGTGTGCAATATGCTACCCCAAGCTGGGTAAGAAATGCCGGGACAAAAGGAACTGTTGTCGAAACCAGAGGTTTTAATAATACAACCTGGGTGCCTGACTGGGACGATCCTGTATTCCTGAAAAAACTGGATCAATTTCATGAAGCTTTTGCCCTCAGATATGACGGACAACCGTGGGTGAGCTATGTTGATATAGGCAGCATAGGAGACTGGGGTGAAGGACATACCAGCTTTACAACCGAAATTCCCCCAACCTTTGCTGAAGTGAAAGCCCACATGAATATCTATTTGAAAAATTACAAAAAAAGCCTAATTGTTGCATGCGATGGCTATTTTACGGTGGGAAAAACAAAAAGGGAAGAGCAGAAATTATACCAATATGCAGTCAGCAAAGGCATTTCACTACGTGACGATAGCCCGCTGGTTGATTACTATATTGAAAAATTTCCGGATAGCTGGTCAGTAAGCCATCCTTATTTATACGATCCGTTGTATATTCAAAGGCCGGTTATTTTTGAACTTCAACATTACAGGATCGTTAAAAGAGACGGCAACTGGCTGGGGAAGAACGGTGCCGAAAAAATTCCGGAATATGGTTATTCAGGGGCCACAATTATGCGCAAAGCGATTGAAACCATGCATGCTACTTACATCGGTTATCATGGTTATGCTGAAAAATGGCTGGCCGATAATCCGGAGTTGACAAAAGAACTGCTTAATCTCTGCGGTTATTGGTACTTTCCGGTAAGAGCCGCTTACCCATCCTTTCTAAAAAAAGGTGAAAACAACGAATTCTCTATTGTCTGGTTTAATAAAGGTGTTGCTCCCGCCTACAATACATTTGATTTGGTACTGAGATTTGAATCTTCAAATTCAAAAGATTCATTCGAGCTGACCATCAATTCAGGAAATAAATGCTGGTTGCCGGGAATAAGTAAAACAGAGAACTACTCCATAGAGATTCCTTTAACATCCAAAAAAGGAAATTATATCATGAAATTCAGATTGGCAGAACGAACGGGAGAAAGAATTGTGCCCATACAAATTGGATTAAAAGAATCAGTATTGGATAACATGGGATTTGTTGATTTGGGTAAGGTTCAGATTAATTGATTAAACTGATGTTGAGCATCATTTTTCAAGTTACTGGTATAATTTTTAATAAATTATAATTGGATATAAAAACAAAAAAACATGCTGCTGAGTAGTGTTATTAAAAACATTTGCGAATTAAAAATTGTTTCACCCATAAGTGGGTTAAACTGGAAATTATTGCCAGTTCTTTAAAATTATTTTCCTTCCTACAACTAATTAAATCAATACGAGAACTCCAAAATTCTGTTCGATAATATCAACGAAGACAAACTTATCAAGAATGAATTAAAAAAATTTTGCAACAAACTGATAGAGTGAAATTAACCTTTGAATGTGAACCTATAGTTATTTGGAAAACACAATCATAAAACACACAATTATGAAATTCTATTCACAATACCCGTTGAATTATTCTCAGTTAATAGTGGCAATTCTATTGTTTTTATTTCTTATTCCTGTAAACACAGCCTGCAGTCAGTCATCTGCCCCGGGCAAGAATGGTGAATGTATGTATGTAACTGATGGATTTGGTTCTGACGGAAGTATAGGTGTAAAGGCAGAACCTGTAGTTTCAGGACTTGAAGTTCCGTGGGGAATAGCCTTTCTTCCTGGTGGGGATTTATTGGTTACAGAACGTCCTGGCAGAGTAAGACTGGTAAAAGATTATGAAAGCAGTGCCCGGTTAATTGATGATCCGGTTGCTACCATAAGTGTTGCCAATACATCGGAAGGAGGATTACTTGGCATAGCACTTCATCCAGATTTCGGGAATAATCGATTGTTTTACCTCTACGTTACCGTTAATAAAGGTGGAAATGTCATTAACCAGGTTGAACAGTGGCAGTTGGCTGAAGATCGCCAATCAGCCGAACAGGTTAAAATAATATACGATGCCATATCTGCTTCGCGGAACCATAACGGTGGCCGGATAAAGTTTGGTCCGGATAACATGCTGTATGTTGGCACCGGAGATGCATCAAATCCTGATTTAAGCCAGGACCCGGGCAGTCCAAACGGAAAACTTTTACGTCTCACCCCCGAAGGAAAAGTCCCCGATGACAATCCCCGGGATGGTAATCCTCTCTTCCTGATGGGCATTCGTAATACGCAGGGTTGGGACTGGCCCAACCCGAATGATGCAAACACCCTCTGGGTTACCGACCATGGTCCCA
>JBEPWX010000066.1:0-10348 GCA_041642235.1 Mariniphaga sp. | reverse complement strand
CGATAATTTTTCCCGCTGGTTTATTTACCGGATTCTCTACAGCAATATAAATGCTGGATACACCATCCTGCCCAGTTTCCAGGATAACCTGAAAAGCAAGTATTTCATTGTATAAAACTTTTAACCGGATAGTTTTGCCATCCCAGGTGAAATTACCCGTTTTATCCGGGTGGTTAAGATTTTCCCTTAAAACCTTTTCACCATCCCCCAATGCCCAAACAGTATTAACCTGAGAATAAACAGAATAATTCTGAAACAGAAAAACTCCCTGTAAGATCAACAACCACATATATACATTTCGTTTTCTATTCTGGGTTGTTTTGATTGTACAAATCATAAGGACTATTACTAATGGTTTGCAAGCTTTATAATCTCATTTGCTATTTTCTCGCGTGCAGAATAAATCACATCGGCATCGTTTGTTGATTCCCACCATTCTGGTGCAACTTCAGCTACAACTTTCAATACAGCCTCCCTTCCTGCTAATTTTTCATACAGATGCAGGTATTCGTAATCTTCCATCGATTCCCGGATATTCTTTAACCGGATACTGGAAACCGGACCATCAATTCCACATGGCACACCAGGATACATAAAATACCCGTCTCCGTTAAATTTTAACCTGAATACCGGATTCCAGTCGTCTCTCTCACGATAGGTTAGCGCCCAGTACAAAATACCTGAAATTCCATATTGATAATTTATCCACACTGGAGTCCGGTGAGCAGTTAATCCGGCATCAATGTGCCAGTATGGAGGATCATAATTCTTTAGCTGATCGTATTGAGGATGGTATGCGGGAGTTCTTTGTGCCAGAGCAGTATACGACCATACTTCATCTCCTCTGGCAATTGCAGAATTGGTTGAATTACGGTCTATAAATCCCAGCAATCCGCACCAGATATCTATTGCAGGATCCATATCAGGCCATGAGGGATCCTGTTTATAAGGTTGTTCCACAACCAGAATCTTAAGTTGCGGAGATGCTTCTTTAACCAGTTCTCCCAATTCCAATACCCGGGAATAACATTCCTGTGTGTTGGGTTCGTCGTACAAGTATACATAAGCACGCTCCTCCCATCCATTTTCTTTCACATAACGGTAATAATCGGCATAATACCTTACGATTTTTCTTTTATCCGCCTCGGATATCTTTTTGCGGGAATTGTTAATTTCCGGAATAGGAGTACGCGGAATTTCAAAATCAGTAACATGAAATTCTTTAAGGAACGTCTTTAATTTCTGATGATTTTCCGGATTAATATCGAGAGAGCCATCCTCATTCATTGCCGGCATCAAATGGTGAGGCAAAGGAGGATTCAGACGGTGATCGGCAAACATCCGGCAATAATTCATTTCGATTTCCCTGTATGCATCCGAATCGTAATCCGCATTAAACCATGATGTAAGATTTCCCACGCCACCAAAATGGTTTCTGTAGGTAGGACCATCTGGCAGGATAAAATCCCATACCGTTAGTTCAACAGGTATTGAAACCGTTTTGGTTTTCAGCGTATCAGCACCAGAACCCCAGGGACCTGGATAATTCTCAAGGGTTATGGTAAATGTACCTTTATAATCCCCGGCTGCTGCATTTTCAGGTATAAAAACATCAACCCAAACGGTTTGATTTTGTCCCTTCCAGATCTCAAAAGGCAGAGGATATATCTTATGACCTTCCGTAATCCTGGGTCCCTGCCAGTATTCAGTATAGGTACGGAATGGTTTAATGGCTTCACCGGTATGTGGATTTTTAAAAGGCACCAGAGGATCAGGATATAAGCCGGGAGGTAACTGAGCCCGAGGAGTAGAGTGCGCTATGCGAACGTAATCGGGCCGGTACATAATAACATTTTTCTTTTCAATTATTCCATTATCTCCGGAAAGATCAGAAATTTCGGCATTTATCACCTGAACATTCTTCTCAATGGCACCAATCACAACCTGAAAAGATTCGTATTCATTTTTTGCAGCTTTTATTACTACCTGAGATTCTCCAAACAGTGGCTCGTTAAGACCGATTCTTTCCAAACTGGTTATTGCTGTCAGCTTAACTTCCGACTCATCTCCCTCAGCTTCCGAACAGGAATAAAAAGAAGCACTGTATAAAAACAAACAACCAATTATAAAGGAACAGTTGTATTTTCCCATCTGTATAGCACTTATAATTTAACAAACTTCCAATGGACTGTTATTTTTTCCGTGACAGCTCTTCAATTCGTTGTGCCATGGCTTTCCTGTTGGCATACAATTCTTCAACGTTTCGGGAAAAAGCTCTTACATCGACTACAAAATTCTGAACCAGTTCTCTTGCAAAATCCTCATCCCCCATATCTTCCAACATTGACAAATAAACATAATCTTCAATGCCTTCACGTAAGAGTTCAAAACGTATGGAGGAAACAGGACCTTCGACATTTGGTTGCCCTGTATAATTTTCTGTATAATCTCCGGGATACCATAAAGATCCTTCGCCGTTAAGCACCCATCCTCCGCTGCACAAAAAGCCGGAATGAAAAGTACCGGCATCCAGCCAGGGATTGGTTGTCTGTGACCACCAGTTAATAGCCCAATACAGAATTCCGTCCATTTCATACCGGGCAGTTATCCAGGGAACCATAACCAGGTCCATTGCCGGAGCATCAATAAAATAATTGGGTTGCGGATAACGCTGATCGCAGGAAATATACCAGGTAATTTCACCACCTCTTGCTATTTCTTCTTTTATTGCCCGTTTTACTTCCGGTCCGTTCAAATGATTCCCATGTATGGAATAATTATCCACATATCCCTGAAATGTTCCCCATTCCGGATTGTCTTTAGGAGGGACAGGAGTTCTGGTAATTAAAAATGGCACATCGGTGGTTGACTTTTTAACCAAAGATCCCCAATGGCGTGTTTCTTCATATTCCTCCAATGAACGTGGTTCGTCTACAGGGCTGTTAAAAACCAGCCGGTCGTGCCAGCCGTTTTCCCTAAAATAATCCTCTACCTGCGACAGATAAGAACCCACAATCTGGTTGAATTCATCTGAAAAAGGTTCAGCTGAAATTTGCCTTCTTAAGTTGCCGGGTAATGCATGTAGAAGCACCCGTTTGGTTTTTAAATCATTCATATAGTATAGGTACCTTTCATGATTAAAATCCAACTCAACGTTGTTGCCTGTGACTTTTACCCCCGGGGTAAGCATATCGTTGAACCAGGGTTCCATCCTGTTAGCGTACAACTCATCATAATAGGTTTGGGTAAGCTCCTCAATCTCTTCTGAATCACCTGATTTATTATAAAAACCTGCAAGCTGGCCTCGGGAAACATTCATATAGGTTATTAATGGTGTTTCATCGGGTAAAGTAAAGTTGTAAACATCCAATTCCACGGAAAGGATTTCAACCGGCTTTTCATGTTGTGTTATAGTAATCGTACCTGTATATTTTCCTCCGGCAGTTGAATGAGGTACATGAATATCAACCCAAATCGGCCGGTTCTGTACTACATGATAATGTGCATCCATACCGAAAGGAATTTGAATCGGAGCGAGTGCATCGGGCCAGTATCCCGTGGCGCCAACCGGACTTGATTCAGCGTATAACATTATGTAATGTTGCAGATAAAATTCAATGTTTTCTTTTGATATTCTGTTGCCATCAGAAGAGGTTAAATCAGATATTTCAATAAAAAAGTTATCCGGAGCATTGACTCTTCTTGGGGAACCACTTACATTTGTGGAAATTACCACCTGAAAAGGAACATGCTCGTTTCCTGCACCTGCAACCGTTATTTTATTGGAATTTTTCGACCAGATAAGATTGCTGGTTTCAACCCTGTCTTCAGGCCTGACCTTTTGTTCAGCAGGCACTGCCCACACACTTACCTTTAATTCATCCGCACCTTCTGCAGTCCCATCGTCAAGTGCCCCCGTTTGAACCTGACCATATATTCCTGTTGTTAAAACTAAAAATGCAGAAAATAAGATTGTTCTCAAGTATAATAACCTATAATTAGAACCAAAACTTTCAAAATTCTGCCCAATTGTGTTAATCTGATTTTTCATGGTAATTTATTTGTCTTTATTGATTTGAAACATTATTATTTTTTTATTTCTATTTAATAAATTTATCTGATTTCCAATTTCAATACGCTTTTTATCCCATTCTTCAGCATCAAAACTCCAAACATCAATAACCCCTATGGCATTGCGCCCAAAAGGTTTATTTATAATTTCATTCACAGCTTCAAGAGCTTCATTGCTATCGGGTGTAAGGTTCTTAAGCAGGGTCAGGTATTCGTATTCCTGTATACCATTTCTGATATTTTTGATTCGAATTGAAGGACAGACAACCTGCACATTGGGTACTATATCTGGAGCATAGATCAGGCAACCATTCCCGTTTAATATTTTCTGCTCCTGACGTTCATCTCTGTCGTCTCTGTAATCTTTCCATGTTTCAGGATCATACCATGCTGCCTTCCATCCGGCACCAATTCCCCAGCTTAACCAGGAAAAAGTACCGTACTTGAAAGTTGACCAGCTAAGTGCACGCTCGTTTACAAGCGGCAAATCAATATAAGTGGAGCTTCCCACCCAACTGTTCACCTTTGACTCATAGATCATAGAACCATAAATCCAGTCTTTTATGCCTGCTTCTCTGATTTCACCTATTTCATCATAATTATAATTGATGGTATGAGCCCCCCAGGAACTTATCGAAGGCCTTACAACCTTCATCGCATCTTCTCCATAAGAACCATCAATCCGAAAATATGACTCCGGGAAATATTTCTTAAACATTTCCCCGTAGTATGCCATGCGATCCCAGGCTTCTGGAAAATAAGACTCATCAAGCCCGTTCAGATATATTGTCAGCATTGTTTTTTCAGGATCAATAAAATTAAGTAAATGTTCCCGGAACTGACGGATTGCATCAATATATATTTTTTGGTTTTCCGGGTTTCGCTCTTCCTCCGGTTTTCCAATATCCGGCCAGCCAGGAGTATGATGTTTCCCATATACATCGAATGGGGGTAAGAAATTTTCAACAGGCTCGCCATAACCCGGACCAAAATTGTATCCGTACTCTTTTGTAAATGCTTTTCCAGTGAAATATTTCTCCAGACGTTGGTCAAATTCTTCCCATGAATACTGAACTTTACCATTTTCCGAAACAGTTAATCCAGGTTTATATGTTGGATCCATTGCTGAAATCCTGTGTTTTTTTAGCAGCTGATAAATTTGCAATTCAAGGTTTTCATCTGCCCGGGATAAAAACCCTTCATGCTGGAGGCTTGCCCTGTATTTATTTTCATTTGGAATAGCAAAATCCCATATGTTAAGATTAATCGGTATGCTTTTTTGCTGATCCTGAATTTTTACATTAATAGTTGATACATAAGTTCCAGGCCTGGCTTCTTCTTTATCAAAGGGGATAAATTGGTCTACCCATATAATCAATGATTTCTGATTCTCAATCCGGTTGTTAAAATCAGGAAGCAACACTGGATATATCCATCTTCGGGGAGGTTCAGTAAGCTGAATGTTTTCGAATGGAATTAAAGCATCAGGATACCAGCCTTTACCCAATGATGATTTTGGATAACCGCCGCTTGGTGTTTTTACTTCCACCGACCATTCAAGAAACAATTCTGGTGGAACTGAAAGATGCCGGTTATTAAACTTAAAAGGTTCCATCTCAACAATTACATTTTCCAATACCTTCGGGGAATGGTTTGTTAATACCAATTGAAAGGAAATATATTCCCCCCTTGCAGAATATAATGTAGCTTTATCTCCATCGAAAATCCAGTTTTCATTAAGCAAATTTCTTTCAGATTTTTTATAAGGAACAGCATCAAATCTTTCCTCAATAATTTCTGCAGTAACCGGATCAACACGAACAGAAGAGGGGATTATACTTATTTCCCAATCTTTTGCAAAAACTTTACCCGATAATCCCACACAATTACCGGTAAAACTAACTAATAAAAAAATCAGGATTTTTCTTTTAACAGTTTCCATACTCATCATAATAAATCATTTTACACCCCTGAAATCATGATTAGCTGCATAATTATTTCACGCTAATTTGGTTTCAGTTCAATAAGTTTGAATCTAAACATCAAGGGAAAAAATGGATACCCTCCTTCTTCTATTTTTGTATTTGTAGCAGGAAATGAGTATCCATTCAATCTAATATCAAGAGAAATATCACTCGCTATAGCCGGGATTTTGTTCCATATTTGGATTTAATCTCACATCACTTTCTGGTATAGGATATAAATAATCAGCTTCAGAAAAATTAACCAGATAGTGGTCCCTGACAACTTCCGGGATAATACGCTTTCTTAACATGTCGGTCCAGCGATCATATTCAAAACATAACTCATAACTTCTTTCAGCTATAACAGCATCGTCGAATTCATCCTGCGACATATTAACAGTTAATAAAGGATAATCAGGATTGGTTTGATAACCATTTGCCCTGTTGATGACCTGATTAACTGCATCAACCGCTGCCTGCGTAGGGCCTCCATTAGCCATATTTTCTGCTTCAGCAAAAATAAGCAGGACATCAGCATAACGAATGATTGGCATATTAACAGTGGTTACACCTCTTTCAAAATTCTCCCAGGTATCGTAGAGGTACTTGTTAATTCCTATTCCACGCCCCAAAGAATCATGATGAACACCATCTCTGCTGAAGATTTCAAGGTATTCATATTTACGTGGCTGTTCCGGGTAAACAGAATCGACCCAAAATCTGTCGGCCGAATAATCTCCCCAGCCATGAATGGCCGACCATACTCTTGGATCGGTAGAACGATGTTGATCATTGGCATTAAAACTCCACATCATCTCAGGTCCATATTTCGTTTCCATGCTAAACACATCCTGGATACTATCGGCCAGGCTGTAATTGCCGGCATCCATTACTTCTTTTGCCATTGCAGCAGCTTTAGCATAGTTACTGGGTTCATTCAAAGGTGCCGTTGCCATCGTGAGGTAGGCTTTTGCCATCATTCCTTTTGCTGCATCCCTGGTTGGCCTGCCTTCCATTCCTCCCCACTCTTCAGGCAATTTCTGAATGGCTTCTTGCAGATCGCTTTCAATTAAGTTGTAAACTTCTGCTACACTTGCCCGCTCTGGTAATAAGGAAAAATAATCTTCAGTTTCCTCTGTGATAATAGGAACTCCTCCCCAATGTCTTACCAACTGAAAATAATTCCAGGCCCTGAGGAATTTCAGCTGGCCCATCAACTGATCCTGAACATCTGAAGAAGTACCCTCAAGATTACCATCTACCATTGCCTTAATGGCATGATTAATATCTTTCAGGTTTGCCCAGTGAATAGACCAGATACCTGAACCATAATTTTGGGTAATAACTAAATTACCTCCGTTATTTTGGTCTGAATGTCTGTGAAATCCTGGCTGATAACTATATCCTCCCCAATTTGAAAAGGAACGTCGCATGGTACCCGCAAGAATTGATTCAATTTGAGCAGGGGTATTAAAAAAACCTTCGGGAGATATAAAGCTTTTAGGATCTTCTTCCAATTCCACAACATCACATGAAGTTATCATTGACAGAACCGCGATTAAAAATATTATCTGCGTATAAAAAATATTTCTTTTTTTCATGTTTTCAATTTTTTAAAATGTAACTTCTACTCCAAAATTAAAAAACCTCGACGGAGGATAGTTATTGTAATCGGTACCAAGCCTTCCATCAGTATCAGTAAAAGAACTTACTTCAGGGTCGAATCCTGAATATTTTGTAAATGTCAGCAGGTTTGTAGCGCTTGCAAATATTCTTAAATTGCTGACAAATGTTTTTACCGGCACATTATAGCCCAATGTTAAATTTTTCAACCGTATATAGGAAGCATCCTCAACCCATCTTGAAAGCGCCTGACTTCCGGCAGCAGGAAACGTAATTGTACTAATCAATTGATTTTCGGGATGTGCTTCATTCCATGCTTCCCGATAGTCATGCCGATACTGTGCGGTATGTAAAGCAGGCACATCCGTATTCTGATTTTCCGGCGTCCAGCGGTCTAATTTAGCAACACTGTATCCTTGCCGGGTACTTTCCCTTCTGATTCTGGCAACATTGAACAAATCATTTCCGTAGGTACCCTGCCATAAAAATGTAAGCTCCCAATTATGCAATCTGAACTGATTGTTCAAACCAAAAATATAATCGGGTAATGCATTTCCGATAACTTTAAAATCGTGATCATAATCAATGCTTCCATCATCATTGACGTCAGTATATCTGGGGTCACCCGGCATCTGACCATACCTTGCAGCCTCATCTTCTTCTCCCAGATTCCAGGTACCTTCATAACCGAATCCCATTATCTGTCCGAAAGGTTCTCCTGGCGTCAGAAACATAAACGGAACATTTACACTGTGCCCGGAACCACCTGCTTCATAAGACAGGTATTCATCATCACCCAAATCCAAAACGGTAGTTTCCGAGGCTGTAAGACTTAATCCTGTAGTCCATCTTAAATTGCCAATATTTATATCCCCGTCAACCGAAAATTCCCAACCTTTATTGCTCATTGAACCAACGTTGTCGATTATACTTGATAAACCTGTTGTTCTGGGCAATTCACGAGACATAAGAAGGTCATCGGTAACCTTATCGTAATATTCTGTTGTAATTCTTAATCTACTTCGAAAAAGGGAAAGATCCATTCCAATATTGGTTTGTGTAGTTGTTTCCCATTTCAGGTTTGGATTTGAAGCAGAAGAGATTTGAAAACCTAAATTAGTACCGCTGCCTCCATCCCATGGGTATTCTCCATTACCACCAATTCTTGCCAAAGTCTGATATGTACCAATTGCCTGGTTACCTGTTTTCCCCCAGCTGGCACGAAACATCAGGTTGCTGACAAAACCATAATCGCTCATAAAGGGCTCGTTTGAAATCCTCCACCCTGCAGATACGGATGGGAAATAAGCCCATTTGTTATTGGCACCAAAAACAGAAGAACCATCAGCACGATAGCTGGCTGCAAGAATATACTTATCTGCATATCCATAATTAACCCTTGTTACTGCTGAATTAATTTTTCTTTCGCTATATCCCGAACCGGTTCTTTGAATGTTTGCGCCTCCAAGATTGTAGACACTGGTTTCATGAATGGTAAAATCCCGGTTATTTACTTCAAATGAAAATGAATTATCGTATTTTATTTCACCAACCAGTATTGCATTGATGTGGTGTTCACCAATATCTTTCGTATAATTCAGCACGTTTGAAGACTGAAAGTTTTTGTTTTTCGAATAATAGGAATAACCCTGACCATTGTTCTGCATTCCAGCAAAGGTTTCATTATTTAAAAACCTTCTTACATTGTAGTCTGAAAATCTTGCTCCTCCCCCCAGACGCAAAGTCAATCCATCCAAAATAGTAAAATCCAGGTAAATATTAACATTATTGGTAGTCCTTTCATTTTCATTTAATGATTCCAAAGCACTGGCTACAGGGTTCCAAAGTATTGGTTCCCCATAAAGCGGGCTCGGCCTGGAATAATTGCCATTTTCATCGTAAACAGGGAGGGTCGGTGCAAATTGCAAAGCTCCCAGAACAGGGTTTCCCGGCCAGTCGAGCTGCCCGCCAAATTGTGGTCCTGATCGGTCCTGCTGAGACACATCCCAATTTAAATTAAATTTTACCCAATCGGTAACATCCGCTATTAAATTTGCCCTTAATGAATAGCGGGTGTAGCCTGAGTTTAGCATAATACCCTCCTGGTCATAGACTGAACCAGAGGTAAAATAATTAAGCTTATCGGTCCTTCCACTCAACGAAATCTGGTGAGTCTGTGTTTTCCCGGTACGGTAGACTTCATCAACCCAATCAGTTCCTCCGGTTCTTTCAAATTCAGAGATTTCAGCGTCAGTAAAGATTGGAATTGGATTATTCTCAAAATTATTTGCCATTTCATAACGATTCTGTTCTCTTGCATACTCTGCAGCATCCATAAGTTCAATACCACCCATCAAAATGTTTGAAACGCCATATTCTGAAGATACATTTATTGTAGGTTTATCAGTTCTGCCCCTTTTTGTTTCAATTAATACTACACCATTAGCACCCTGGGCCCCATATATTGCCGTGGCAGATGCATCTTTAAGAATTTCAATTGATGCAATATCTCGGGGATTAATTGCAGAAAGATCACCCCCCTGGAAGCCATCGACTACTATCAATGCACTATTTCCCCCCTGAATCGAATTCATCCCTCTAATTCTTATAGTAGTATTACCTCCGGGGGAACCATCGGTATTTAAAACCAGCACACCCGCTGCACGTCCCTGCAACATTTGATCGACACG
>JBEPWX010000065.1:0-10387 GCA_041642235.1 Mariniphaga sp. | reverse complement strand
CATCGACCGGTTGGCAGCCCAGGGGGCAATGTTTGTTGCCAATTACTGCGGCAATTCAATTTGCGGCCCCAGCAGGGCTACCATCCTTACCGGAAAACACAGCCATAAACATGGTTTTATGCGTAATACCTCGCAGGGGTTTGATGGTTCACAGCAAACACTTCCCAAGATACTCCAGGAGAACGGTTACCAGACAGCAATCATTGGTAAGTGGCACCTGGTTTCGAAACCTACAGGATTCGATTTCTGGAAAATACTGAATGACCAGGGAGAATACAACAATCCGGATTTTATTACTGAAAGTGATACCTCTCAATTTATGGGGTATGCCACTGATCTTATAACAGATTTTTCCAAAGAATGGCTTGATCAAAGAGATAAATCCCGTCCGTTTTTTCTGATGATGCACCATAAGGCTCCTCATCGCAACTGGATTCCTGCCGAACGTCATTACAACCTTTATGATACGATTGCATTTCCTGTTCCGGAAACTTTTTTTGATGATTATGAAGGAAGGCTGGCTGCGGCACAGCAGGAAATGAACATCTACCGGGATATGTACGAAGGGCATGATTTAAAAATGGTGGAGGAGAAAGGCAGCAGAGACCTTCTCTACGATCCATGGCCACAGGTTTGGATAGGAAGGATGACCCCTGATGAAAAAGAACGTTTTTGGGAAGCATACCGCGATAATGTCGACAGTTATTTTGAAATCGATACAACCGATGAAAAGGCAGTGGCAAGGTGGAAGTTCCAGCGCTATATGCAGGACTACCTTGCGACCATTAAATCGGTTGATGAAAGCGTAGGTGAACTTCTTGATTACCTGAATGAGCATGGACTTGCTGAGAACACAGTGGTGGTATATACATCCGATCAGGGTTTTTACCTTGGCGAACACGGCTGGTTCGACAAACGGTTCATGTACGAAGAATCGATGATAATGCCCATGCTTATGCGTTACCCCGGTCATATTCAGCGGGGAGCAGTAGTTAAGCATATGACTCAGAATATTGATTTTGCACCTACTTTTCTGGATTATGCCAGCATAGAAGCTCCCAATGATATGCAGGGTGTTTCCATGTGCAATTTGCTGGTGGAGGAAATACCTATGAAATGGAGGAATTCACTTTACTATCACTATTATGAATATCCCGGGTTTCACAGTGTCAGGAAACATTATGGAGTTAAAACCGAACAGCATAAACTGATTCATTTTTATGAAATTGATTCCTGGGAACTATATGACCTGGAGGAGGATTCTCTTGAAATGAATAACATCTACGGAATGGAAGGGACAGAAGGCGTTGTTAAGGAACTGCGGCAGGAACTCAAAAGATTGCAAACCATTTATGAGGTACCCCAAAATCATATTACAGAATAAGAAATTTTGAGATGAGAACAACAAGAATTAATCGCAGGAGGATTTGGATTGCTGTTATCGCCATCCTTTTTACCGGCTCCCTTGCTGGGCAAATAAAATCAAAAAGTACATATTGCAATCCATTGGATATTGATTATACCTATATGTCGCACTACAGGGCAAATACTGACGTATCCTACAGGTCAGGTGCTGATCCTGCAGTTATAAACTTCAGGGGGAAGATTTATATGTTTGTCACCCGGTCGCACGGCTATTGGGTTTCTGAAGATATGGGCAAATGGGAATTTATCCGACCACAAAGCTGGTACTTCAGTGGTTCCAATGCGCCTGCTGCCGCGGTCAAAAACGATAAAATACTGGCTTACGGCGACCCTTCGGGCAGGGGCCCGATTATTGAAACCGATGATCCGGAACTGGGTGACTGGAAAACAAATTTTGCAGTAATAAATCCTCCGGGTGGAATACAGGATCCTAATATTTTTGTTGATGATGACGGCAGGGTATATCTTTATGAAGAATCGTCAAATAAATGGCCGATCCGGGGCGTGGAACTGGATGCGAATAATTATTATATTCCAATGGGTGAGCAGGTTGATTTGTTTAATCTTGACCCGGATAATCACGGATGGGAACGATTTGGACAGGACCATCGTTCCGAACTCGATCCCTTCATTGAAGGTCCATGGATGGTGAAGCACAACAACATATATTACCTGGAGTATGGCGCTCCCGGGACCCAGTGGAATGTATATGCCGACGGAGTATATACATCCGATAATCCGTTGGGGCCATTCAAATATGCTCCTTATAATCCGATAGCCTACAAACCAGGTGGATTTTTAAAAGGCTCGGGCCACGGAAGTACGGTAAAGGACAATAACAACAATTACTGGCATTTCTCAACAATGGCTATTTCAGTGAATTACAAGTTTGAACGCAGGTTAGGTATGTTTCCTGCAGGGTTTGAGTCCGATGGACAAATGTATGTAAATACTGCTTATGGCGATTATCCACATTATTTGCCTGATGTAAAAGTAGATGACCATAAAGATCGTTTTACGGGCTGGATGTTGCTGTCGAAAAATAAACCCGTCAAAACAAATTCAGTTCTCAAAGGAGTAAAACGAAATGTTGTGGATGAGCATGAAGAAGGATATATGCTGGAACAGGAGAAACCCGATTATTCTTCACAAATGTTGAACGACGAAAACATCCGTACATTATGGGTGGCAGAAAACAACAGCGATTCCCTATGGTTTGAAATGGACCTCGGCCGAATTATGACCATTAATGCTGTTCAGATAAACTTCCAGGATTTTAATGCCAGTATATTCGGCAAACCCGATACCCTCAGGCAGCAGTTTGTTATCGAGACTTCTGTGGATAGAGAACAATGGCATACTGCAGTTGATTTTTCAGATAACAGGAAAGATCGCCCCCATGCATATATCGCACTGGAAAAACCCGTACAAGGGAGGTATATAAAGTTCAGGAATAAATACTTTCCAAACCGCTACCTGGCAGTCGGTGAGTTTAGAGTATTTGGAAATGGAAACGGTGAAAAACCTGGAACTCCAGCATCATTTACAGTAAAACGGCAGAACGACAAGCGTAATGCTGATATTTCATGGGATGCTGTTGATGATGCCATGGGTTATGTCCTCTTCTGGGGAATTGCTGAGAATAAACTGAATAATTCGGTAATGATTTATGATGAGATTGGATATGAATTAAGGGCATTAAATAAGGGACAGGAATATTTCCTGCAACTGGAGGCTTTTAATGAAAATGGAATTTCTGAAAAAACGAAGCTCCTGAAGTTGGATTGAGATATTGATTGTATGGCATGATTTATTAATAGGAATTATGGAGCATGTATACTCTTTTTTAAAATGGAAATTTTTCCCGAAAAGTAATTCATCGATATGGTATATTCCTTGGGTGCATTTTAAATGACAAATGAAATAAATTAAATACAGCAGATATGAAACGAATTACTGTTTATCTATTGATACTGGTTTTTATGGAAAATATTTCTCTTGCTCAGAATATGAATGCCAGGTACCAAAACATGGATTCCTTTATTAAGGAATTGATGATTAAAATGACGATTGAAGAAAAAATCGGGCAATTAAATCTGATTACTCCGGGTGGTGGTATACCTACGGGTGAAGCTGTAAGTACCGATGTAGAAGGGAAAATTAAAGCCGGAGAGGTAGGAGGGATATTTGGAGTTTCCACCCCTGAATTGGTCAGGAAAGCACAGGAACTTGCAACGAAAAACAGCAGGCTGGGCATTCCAATGCTGGTTGGTGCCGATGTAATTCACGGCTATAAAACGACATTTCCCATACCTTTGGGATTATCGGCCAGCTGGGATATGGAACTTATTAGGCAAGTAGCGGAAGTGGCTGCTGTTGAGGCAACTGCCGATGGCATTTTCTGGAATTTCTCTCCTATGGTTGATATTTCACATGATCCCCGCTGGGGGCGTGTAGCCGAAGGTGCAGGGGAGGATCCTTTCCTGGGTTCACAAATTGCCAAAGCCATGGTAGAAGGATATCAGGGCGATGACTTAAAATCCCCACGCACAATGATGGCTACTGTGAAACATATGGCTTTATATGGAGCTGTTGAAGGTGGAAGGGATTACAATACCGTGGATATGAGCCGTAACCGCATGTTTAATGTCTATTTTCCTCCTTTTAAGGCAGCTGTGAATGCAGGAGTAGGATGTGTGATGACTTCCTTTAATGATGTGGAAGGAATACCTGCCACAGCCAATGAATGGCTACTTACTGATATTCTGCGTGAACGATGGGGTTTCGATGGTTTTGTGGTATCGGACTATACCTCGGTAAATGAGATGATTGCACATGGATTGGGCGATTTGCAACAAGTGTCGGCTATGGCACTTAAAGCCGGACTGGATATGGATATGGTGGGGGAAGGCTTTTTAACAACATTGCAAAAATCGCTTGAAGAAGGGAAGGTGACGGAACAGGATATAAACCAGGCATGTCGCAGAGTTTTGGAAGCAAAATATAAACTGGGGTTATTTGATGATCCCTTTAGGTATATTGATGAGGCAAGGCCTAAAAAAGATATCCTTACAGCCGGACATCGGTCGGTAGCTCGAAAAGTGGCAGCCCGGACATTTGTGTTACTGAAAAATGACAACCAGGTATTGCCTTTGAAAAAATCAGGAACTGTAGCGCTGATTGGCCCCCTGGCCAATGACAAAAACAATATGCTTGGAACATGGGCTCCTACCGGCGATCCGCAGCTTTCGATCCCCATACTTGAAGGAGTAAGGAATCTTGTGGGAGAGGATGTCAATGTACTTTATGCAAAAGGTGCCAACATTTCCAATGATCCGGAATTTGCAGAAAAAATAAATGTTTTCGGAACCCGAATCGATATTGATGATCGTTCTCCCGAGGTAATGCTTGAGGAGGCCTTATCGGTTGCTGAAAAGGCCGATGTGGTAGTTGCTGTGGTAGGAGAAGCAACTGAAATGAGCGGTGAATCCTCAAGCCGTTCCGATATTTCTATGCCTGAATCTCAGAAAAAGTTGATTGGACAGTTGAAAAATACAGGAAAGCCACTTGTACTTGTGCTAATGGCGGGAAGACCTTTGTCCATCGGAGAAGAAAATGAACTGGCTGATGCAATCATCCTCGTGTGGCACCCTGGTGTGGAAGCAGGTAATGCCGCCGCTGATGTGTTGTTTGGAGATTATAATCCTTCAGGGAAACTTACGATGACTTTCCCCCGGAACGTTGGACAGATTCCTATTTATTATGCACATCGTGCCACAGGAAGGCCCAACCCGGGAGATGAATTTCAAAAGTTCCGTTCCAATTACCTCGATGTGCCAAACTCTCCTTTATTCCCTTTTGGTTATGGTTTAAGTTATACAACATTTGAATACAGTGATGTCAAGCTCAATAAAAGGGAATTTTCTGCCGGAGGAACTCTGGACGCACGTGTTACAGTTACCAATACAGGTAAATATGATGGGGAAGAGGTGGTGCAATTGTATACTCAGGATATGGTAGCCAGCATTACAAGGCCTGTTATGGAGTTGAAAGGATTTCAGAAAATATTCCTGAAGACCGGCGAATCAAGAGTAGTTAATTTCAAAATAACAGAAGAAGATTTAAAATTCTATAATTACAACCTGGAGTACCTGGCGGAACCAGGCGAATTTAAGGTTTATATCGGTGCCAGCAGTCAGGACGTAAAGGAGGCTCAATTTTCATTTCAATAAAAAGGCAATACAACCGTAATCTTTAGTTTTTTCCAAGATAAACATTTTTTCAATAATTATTAAAGCCATAGTGAACTTAACACATACTCATTATAAATTCAATGTAAATTCGGTTTAAATTGAATTTGAATTGAGTTTAGTTTGAGTTTATATTGAGTTTAAATTGAATTTAATATGGACAAAATATAGATAATTAGATCACAAATTTGGTTTTTCGGATCAAGAATGGCATTCGGTTCAGTTGATTGTCATTTGATCAGATCGGGGAGTTGTTATGCTTTTTTGAAGATTTTGTTCGATAAGTCTATAATTCTTGAAAACCAGATTAATTTTTTTGTCGCTTGATTTTTAATTCTAAATTTGCTTCAAAAATTCTGTTGTGACAGCTAATGTTGCATTAAATTAACTGATTAATAACTTTTTCTAAAAATTACCAAATGAAGAGACTAACCTTAATGGCAGCATTATTAATGCTTGCTTCGCTGGTTTATGCCGGAGGTTTATTAACCAATACCAATCAAAGTGCCCAGTTTATACGAATGATGTCGCGAAATGCATCGACTGATATTGATGCGGTTTATTTTAATCCGGCAGGGCTCATCAAACTCGATGATGGATGGCATTTTGCTGCTTACAGCCAGACTATATTACAGGAGAAACCTGTAGTCAGTAGATTTCCTTTATTAAATGACAGTGTTTATGATGGTAAAGTAAATGTGCCGGTTTTCCCTACCGCCTTTGCAGTATATAAGATGGATAAATGGGCATTTTCTTTGGGTATAGGCCCAAATGCCGGAGGAGGTTCAGCTATTTATGATAATGGTTTGCCTTCGTTTGAAATTCCGATTTCGAAGATACCTTCTATGATTAACAGATCAGGAATTCCTACAACAAACTATGATGTTGATATGTATTTTAAAGGTACTTCTGTTTTTTGGGGAATTCAGTTGGGTGCAGCTTATGAAATATCAGATCTTTTTTTAGCTTCATTAGGTGTTAGAGTTTTGCCCTCAACAAATAAATATGTGGGATATATCCGTAACATTCAGATAAATCCAACACTTCCGCAGTTGGGTTTAACCGGAGAAATGATTCCTGCCACCTCATTTTTTTCAGTTGCTGATCCTGAGAAGGTATCTTTGGTTTCTGATAAAGAAGTTGAAACAACACAAAGTGGTATTGGTTTTACCCCAATTGTTGGTTTAAATATAACTCCAATAGAAAATCTTAATATTGGTGTAAAATATGAAATGAAAACTACACTTACTTTAGAAAACAAACCTGCTGAAGGTGACAATTACAGTGAAGAATTGTTTGGTGAAGGAGTACAGAACGACATTCCGGCAATACTTGCAGTTGGAATGGGTTACAATACTGAATTTATTGAAGCACAATTATCATACAATATGTATTTTAACAAGAATGTAGATTGGGGTCCTAATATCAGAAATATGTCAATGCAACGTGAAATTGATAAAAACGGGATGGAAGTGGCATTAGGATTACAGTTTAATGTGCTCGAAAATTTTGCCTTCAGTGTGGGTGGAATGTACGGAGATCAGGGAATAGCCGACAGTTATCAAAGCGATTTTAGTTTCAGCAATCCATCTGTTACCGCCGGAGCAGGAGTTGAGTGGAAATTAACCGAAGCCCTGACATTGGATGCCGGATTCTCGAATACCTTCTATCAGAACCAGACGGTAACTTTTACGGATCCCGATGTTCCAAACGGCTATCAGGAAATTTACAGCAAAAAAACAATGAATTTTGCAGTAGGTCTTTCCTATACACTCTTTAGATAAAAATAAAAAATCTTATTATATAAAAAACCGGTTACATTGTGCAACCGGTTTTTTTATGATCTCCACCTGAACGACTTTCCGTCAATAGCACGTTGTGTAGCCAGAATACCATCCAGGTGATCGTATTCATGCTGTATAAGTTCAGCCATATCATCCTGCAGGTACCACACTTGTTTTTCCCAGTTTCGGTTGATAAAAGCCAACCTGAGGCTTTTATGCCTTCTTAATTTTACAAGCAGGTGGGGAAAACTCATGCAATCGTCCCATAACTCAATCATTTCCCTGCTTAGATCAGTAAGAAGAGGATTAATAATTACAACAGGGGAATCGATGTTTACACAGATAATTCGTTTATGCAATCCAAGCTGCGGCGCAGCAATAGCACGACCAACTCCATACTTTCTTCTGAATTCAGTTATGGTTTTGGATAATTCATCCATAAAAGGAATCAGGTTGGTCACTTCATCTTTTTTTACCGGTTCTGACTTTTTATAGAGCAGTGGATTCCCAAGCAACAGGATATCTTTTACAGCCATAATTAAATGCCTTAATTGGTGCTATAAATTTGAGATTTTTTCTTATAAAAAAAAAAGCCGCCGGATATTTTTCCAGGCGGCCAGAACCAAATTGATTGATGCAGCTTCCTGCAAATTTGGAAAGTACGTTATTCTTCAAACTTAAACAGTTCACGGAAAGTCTCCCCGTTATTGAGCGTTGCCTCAAATATAAATTGTTGGTATCCCTGTTCTTTCAAATCCGATACATTGAAACGCAGTTCCATTGATAATGCGGCTTCACAAAGATCACCGTTAGCATCGTGTCTTAATTCAAGCAATGCGGATTCATTTTTCTGTTGATCATCAATTATTCTTGCCAGGTCGAATGCATGATTGCGGCAACCTCCGCTGAATGAAACCTTCAGGTTCAGGCAATCTCCATCTAAATAGGCTTCATGAATAAAGACCGGATCATTGGGTAAACTGTTGTATTCATGCATTTCAATTTCTGTCAGTGGGGATCCGCAAGACAGTTCTTCTACATGAATTATTTCGCTGGCAATGCCTCTGCCACAAGTGGACATTATATTCGGAAGTTCCAAATAATTTAAAAGCAGTCTTTGACCCTGATAGAAAACAAAATCTTCAGGATGATAAAGCGGCAAAATTTTTTGCCCGTTATCCAGTTCAATAACCACACTGCAATGATCGGCACCGGCATAGTTAACAACTACTCCTGTTTCCTGATAAATTACAGGTTCTTCATTTTGCTGGCAGGCAGTAAACAGGAAAAGAGAACAGAAAAGAAGAATTATATATTTCATGATTTTTAAAACTAATTATATTCCGGGTGTTTTACCTCTCCAATAAACAGAATAGCACCTGTATCGTTTTCGGTAATGGCAAAAATAAATGGTTTATTGACAAAAAACGGGACCACCGGTTGTGATTCTCCGATACTGGTGGTTGAAAAAACAACAGAAGTTACTGCCGCTGCCTCGGTTCCTGTTTCATTTACATCAATAAAGGATTTGTGCCTCACTTCACTGATGAAAAGATCTTCTTCTGTTATGGCTGTAAAATCTGCTTTTTCAGCTATAAAAGCCTCCTGCATTCCCATAGAAGATAAAACATCTTTCAGCGATGTTTCAAAAGCAAACTTGAAGCGGGGCATGGTCACATCTACCCTGTCGGTCAGTTTAAATTCCGACATCCAGGTTTCCCAGTTTTCTGCCGATAATAAATTAATTACATTCTGCGAATTGAATCCTTCTTTTGGCAGAATGACAACCATATTGTACTGGCCATTCCCATACGGCATTTTTATTGCCTTAAATTCATTTTTTGAACTGTATGGTAGTGTTTCAAGCTTATTCATCATCGGAACTTCCAGATTTGTGCCGTCAGTTTTATTGAATGTATGATTTGTTGTGCCATTTTCATTAAATTTTTTTGTCCATGTCCCATAAAAATAAATGGCATTCAACAGTATCATTCTGTCGAGAGGCCTGAGTTGCCGGACGATTTCCTGAATCTTGCCCTGCGTTTTTTTATTCACCCAATTATTGATGGTTTCCACTGCAGAAGGAGAGTTGAAGTTGAGGTTTGTAACTTCTGCATCATAAACAGTACGGTTAAGCGACAGAAAATCTGATTTTATTGAAAATTCATCAGCATAAAATATGGCATTTGCAATTTCGAACACAACCTTTTCATCGAGCGATTGCAAATCTTCAATAAGCTTTTGGTAAGAACCATTAATTTGTTCTTTGGTCAATCCGTTAAGTTTCATGGTTTTTTCCATTTCCTCTTTGGTTGTTGTATCAGCCCCGTTATACGCCATTGCAAGGGCTACAGATATACTGAATGGTGAAACCAACAGGTTCTCTTCATTACTGCTACTTCTTACCTTCTGGAATAATTCCAGTCCAAAAGCATTGTCTGCTTCTATCAAAAGAGACGATTTTTCTTCGATGTTAATTCTATCCTGGTTGTCAGAAACAAAATTGTTTTTCTGACAGGAACTTATAGTTGCCAAAAAAGAAACTGCCAGAAGCAAATAAATTGGTTTCATCTGTTATAAATTTTATATAAAATTGGTACTCATACATCCTATAGTTGTCTGATGTTAATTTACCGCAGGATTTTTCACTGTTCCCATAAATAAGACAGCACCGCTGCTATTTTCAGTTACTGCATAAAGAAATGGCCTGTTAACTATAAACTGCATACGTTGAGGTTTTTCTGCAGAAGTCCTTTCAATGGCTACAATTGTAACAGCTGCGGCTTCAGTACCCTCCTCATTCACTTCAATAAACGATTTATGTTTTACGTAATCAATAAGTAGGTCACTTTGCCGGTTAATACCTTTAAAATCTGCTGCACCTGTGAAGGCAACTCCCATTCCCATATTAGTTAAAACGTCATTTAG